>NZ_OMWD01000040.1 GCF_900314695.1 uncultured Methanobrevibacter sp.
TCTTAAGGCTGTGACTAATGGTACTTTGACTAATGTGGTTAATGTAACTTCAAATGAGAATTCTACTGCTAAAGGTGGAAATGTGTCTGTTAAAGTAATTCCTGTGGTTAATTTAACTGTTGTAAAATTGGTAGATGATGATGACGCTTTAGTTGGGGATAATGTTACTTTCAAAATTATTGTAACTAATAATGGTCCTTCCGATGCAACTAATATCACAGTTCGTGATATTCTTGATACAAATGGATTTAAGTTAGTTAGTGGTAATTTAACTACTATTATTCCAGTTTTAGAAAGTGGAAAATCAGAGACAATTACAATTGTGGTTAAAACTATTAAGACTGGTACATTCATGAACCGTGTTGAGGTGACTTGTAATCAAAACGATACAGTTAAAACTTCAAATGTGAGTGTTAGTTCCTACGAAACAGATTTAAAAATTAATAAGATTGCTAATGCAACTGATGTTGCTGTAAATGGTCTTGTTAACTTTACAATTTCTGTTAAAAATCATGGAACTACTAGCGCTACTGGTGTTCATATTATTGATGAATTGGACAGTGCATTTGAGTTTGTTGATGCTAGTGCTGGTTATAAGTTGTCTGGTAAGACTGTTACTTGGAATGTTTCCAGAATTGCTAGTGAAGACACATACTCTGTATGGATTGTTGTCCGTGCATTGACTAATGGTACATTTGACAATGTTGCACACACTAATTGTAGTGAGGAATCAACTATTAAAAACAGTACAGCAACTGTAAAAGTAACTCCTGTAGTTAACTTGACTGTTGTTAAAATCGCTGACGTGAAAATCAGTACAATAGGTGGTGAAATCACATTTACAATTACTGTAACCAATAACGGTCCTTCCAATGCTACAAATGTTGTAGTGGAAGATATCTTGCCAAGTGGTTTACAACTAATAAGTGGCGATTTAAATACTACCATTGCATTATTAGTAAGCGGCGAATCCAAAGTCATTACAATTAAAGCAAAAGCTGTATCAACCGGTAATCTTACAAATGTTGTTTCAGTTCATTCAAATGAAAACGCAACTATGGTTGAATCAGATGTTACTGTCAGAGTATTTGATCCTAAATTATCCATTATTAAAACTTCAGGTAACGAGTATGTATATTCAGGTAACCAAACTACTTTCACAATTAAAGTGACTAATGATGGTGATATGGTGCTTACAGGTGTCTTTGTTGAAGATAAAATACCAAACGGTTTAATTTACGACCATTTCATCGGCACTAATTGGACTTATGATGGAACCAAGTTCTATTATGATGGTTCTTTGGATGTTGGCGAAACTGTTGAATTGACAATTGTCGTAAATACAACTCAAAGTGGTAAATTTACTAATGAAGCTACTGCAGGTTCCGATCAAACTTCAACTTCAGCTTCAAATGCTAGTGTTATTGTATACACTCCTGCATTGACTGTACGTGAAATATCAAATAATCCACGTGCTTTAGTTGGACAAGAAGTTAGTTTCACTGTTGTTGTTACAAATATTGGTGACTGTGAGTTGACTGGTGTTTACACTGTAAACAACTTCCCAGAAGGTTTAATATACAACGGTTATGATGGAGATAATTGGAACAAATTAACTAGTGGAATTTTAGGTGCTCCTAGTGGTGGATGGACTCAAGATGGTAATAAGTTCAGTTATTCAGGTATTTTAAAACCTGGAGAATCTGCTAATTACACATTATACTTCACAACTACTGCTGTGGGCGTATTTACTCCGGAAGTAATTGCTAATTCAGATTTAACCAGTGGTGCTTATTCAAATAACACTACTGTTGTTGTTGAACCTAAACTTGAATTGAAACAGGAGATTGACAAATCAACCGTTGATGTAGGTGATAAGGTAACTATCAAAGTCACCGTAACAAATGTCGGCGGCTGTGATTTAGACAATGTTTATGTAATTGAACATTTCCCTGATGGATTGAAATATGACAGCTTCAAAGGTGAAGGATGGACCAAAGTGGGTAATAAATTTATCTACTCTGGTGTTTTAGGTATTGGTGAAAGTGCAAGCTTTGAAATGGTCTTCTACGCTACTAAAGAAGGTTCTGTAATAAATTCTGTTGTTGCAGGATCAAACATGACTGATGAAATCGGTGATGATGTTGAAGTAGAAGTGGTTAATAAAACTAAACCACATCCAAGACCTCATCCTAAGCCTGAGCCTCGTCCAGAACCTCGTCCAGAGCCTACTCCGGAAAATGAAACAGTTAAACATAAGCCTGTTAGCGAACCTGCAACTATGCACGCTACTGGTAATCCAATAATCTTATTGTTATTGGCAATTATGGCTATTATACCATTAAGAAGACGTAAACACTAAAATTAAAATTTTCGGGAGTTTTTACTCCCTCTACTATTTTTTTTTAAAATTTTTAACTAGATTTTTTGATGATAACTTTTTTTTACTTCAACTATTTATACTATAACTGTTATAAATAACAGTACTTTATACATTTTAACTTCTAATGTGGTTAAATTGTTTAGATGGGGGAAGGAAGTTGAATAAAATTAGATATATTGCATTATTCTCAATTTTTTGTTTAATGTTAATAATGCCGATAGCATTTGCTAGTGAAAATAATACGATTGTTGCAGTGGATAATGCAATTGAAAATTCCACAGCAGCCAGTTCGGGCGGCGACATTCTAAAATCAGACATATATTTCAATTCAGAAATTGAAATTGATGGTGACGGATCATTTTACAAACCATATAAGGATTTAAAAAGCAGTCGTATTGTGTCCGATTCCACAGTTCATTTCGCCGATGGGGAATATGAACTCGACAAGGCTATCTCAGCTAAAAATTTGAATATTGTTGGAAGCAATCCTTCAAAAACCATAATAAAATATCATGGTTTGGGATTGGATTCATCAACTTCCATAACTCTTAAAAATGTAACTTTCATTAATTTTGCCATATCCACTACAGGCAGTTTGAATGTTTCAAATTGCATCTTTAAGGATTCTTCTAATAATGTTATTTCATCTTCAACTAGAAAATCCGTAACTTATATTGATAATTCCACATTTTTAAGCAATTCTGCTTCTAAGGGTGGAGCAATCAGTGTTGTGGGAGGAAACCTGACCATAACCAATTCCATATTCAATAACAATCATGCAACAACTGCAGGTGCAATTTATGTTAATGACGCATATTTGACAATAGACAATACACTGTTTGATTCAAATTATGCTGATTCTTATGGTGGGGCAATTGCATGTGAAAACGATGCTGTCACTTTTATCAATAAATCAAAGTTCTATAACTGTTATGCTATTGAAGATGCTGCAGGTGGAATCTATCAAATAAATTCCGAGTTGGAGTCCAATTCATTGGAAATGGTTAATTGTACCGCTAATTTTGGAGGCGCAATTGTTTCTTTAAAATCAAATCTATATTTGAATGATTTTGTTGGAAGAAACAATGCTGCAAAATATTATGGTGGTGCCATTTATTCGCTGTATCGTGTACTTTCAATTGAAAATTCTACTTTGACAAATAATTCCGCTAAGGATGGTGGGGCGATATATGCTGATGATGTTGAAATATTTACAGTCAAATCTAACACTTTTGCAAATAATCGAGCTTCAAATGCTGCGAGTGCGGTTTATTCAGTTGGAAGTGATTTGGTCTATTATGATTCAATTTTAGATAAGGAATTAAACAATACATTCATTAACAATGATGTTTATGAATCATGGATGCATAACTCCTTTGTCGGAAATGGAAACTACACATTATTCAGGTATAATTCATCATATCATATCTTGCCTTCCAGATATGATTTAAGGGAATTGGGTTATGTTACTCCAGTAAAGGCCCAAGGAAACGGAGGGAACTGTTGGGCATTTTCATCCCTTGGTGCTCTTGAGTCCTGCATTCTAAAGGCAAGCGGAAAATCTTATGACCTTTCTGAAGAAAACATGAAAAACTTAATGGCTATGTATTCCTCTTATGGATGGGCTATGGAAAACAATATTGGGGGATATGATAAGATGGGAACAGGATATCTTGCCGGTTGGTTAGGACCTGTCAATGAAAGTGAGGATCCATATAATCCTTCTTCAATTTTATCTCCTATTTTGAATAGTATTATTCATGTTCAAAATATTGTATATTTGAATAGGACTTCTTATACTGGCAATGATGAAATCAAGAAAGCTTTAATGGAATATGGTGCTGTTGCAACAAGCATATATTGGAGCAGCTCTAACATGAATGGTACAAATTACTATTATTCCGGAAGCACAGGTTCAAACCATGCCATTGTTATTGTTGGTTGGGATGACACATATTCACGAAGTAACTTCAAAACAACACCTGAAGGTGACGGTGCATGGATTATTAAAAACAGTCATGGTGCCGGTTCTGGAGATAAAGGATTTTTTTATGTTTCATATTATGATACCAATTGCGCTCCATTGGATAATCCTTATTCAACCTACACTTTTCTCCTTAATGATACAATCAAATTTGATAAGAATTATCAGTATGACGTTCCGGGTTGGACTGATTTCTTTTTGAATTCATCAAGTACTGTCTGGTACAAAAACAAGTTTGTTGCAACTGATGATGAATATCTGGCTGCGGTTTCAACTTATTTCCAAAAGAAGTCTAATTGGGAAATGTCACTTTATGTAAATGATGTTTTAAGGGTAACCAAAAGTGGTATTGATACTTCAAGTTACAAAACCATCGATTTGGGTCTGTTGATTCCTCTCAAGGCAGGAGATATATTCAACGTCATATTCAAGATAACGGTTGATAAGGAAGCAGGTGTGCCTATTTCAGAATATGTTTCACTCAACAGTGAATTTTACACAGATAACGTCTCATTTATCAGTTATGATGGCAAAAACTGGCAGGATTTATATTATCTTTCATGGGAATATCCTGGCCATACTTACGGATCACAGGTAGCCTGCATCAAGGCATTCACAATATTGAATGAGATAAATACTTCAGTTCATTTGGATGTTTTAAATATTGGTGAGGATAATGCTGATATTGTTGCAACAGTCTTTGATGAATACGGTAATTTAGTCAATAGGGGGGATGTGACATTTACAATCAACGGTTTGGATTATACTGTTAAAATTGCAAACGGCATTGCCAAATTCAATGCTTTGCTGATTAAGGATCAGATAAATAAATTTTATGCAAGATTCAGTGAAGTCGGTTACAATCAGTCAAGCAATTTCATAATGGTTTCCAACAAGCCAATTAGCACATCAATGAATGTAAGCGTTTCATCTTCAAACAGTAATCCTCTCAAAATCAGTGCAGTGATTTTAGACAAAAACGGTAATAAGGTAGAAAGCGGAATGGTTACTTTTAATGTTGATGGTGAGGATTATAAGATTAATGTGAATGATGGGGAGGCTAACTTTACTCATATTTTTAAATCCGGAGGATTGAAAAACATTGTAGTCAGTTATGATGACTTATATTGTTACGCTTCTTCAAAAAGGACATTATCTAAGGAAATAGGGATAAAGGATGTTTCAATTTATTTGTCCGTTGACAATAACTATAATCCTGTTGTCATTACTGCAGATATTGTTGATAAGGATGGCTTTTCTGTGAATTGTGGTAAAGTTACTTTCAATGTGGAAGGAAGTGATTTTACTGTGGATGTCAAAAATGGGGTGGCTGACTTGAAATATAATTTTAAACGTTTTGGTTTTAATAAAATAGTTGCCACATATATGGATGATTCTTATTTATATAAATCCAATTCTACCTATGATTTCTTTGATATTTCAGCGATAAAGACATATTTGGAATTTAATTTCGATTCAGTCAATGTATTCAATCCGGTTAATATAAGCTGTACCGTTAGGGATTTGAATTCCAATTTGGTCAATAGAGGATATGTCACTTTTATCATAAATAATGATGAAAGCAAAGTCAAGGTAGAAAACGGAGTGGCCAGTCTGGAATATCTATTCAAAAGCTTCGGAACCAATGTCATTAGTGCCAATTATGATGATGACGGCAATTACTATGGCGAATCTTCCAATACCATATCACTGAACGTATCCAAGACAAGTGTGGATTTGTCTGTTGGTGTGGATGTGGAAAAAAATGTCCATACAATTAGGGTCAAAATTTCAAAACCTGTTTCAGATTATGTGACAATTAGGCTTAATGATAATCCTTATTCAGTTAAATCAGATAATGGTCAGGCCATTTTAATATTGGAAAATCTAAATCCTGGAAAATATAAAATTAAAGCATATATGGATAGTTATATTTATAAATCTGATGAAGCAACATTTGATTTTACTGTTAATAAGAAAGCCACCAGGATTTCTTGCGATGATGTCTTCTACTTTGACAGTCAGATTTCATGCCCTATAACCTTTGTGGACGAATTCGGACATGAAGTTTCTGGATGCAAGCTTTCGGTAAATATTGATGGAAAATTGTATGATGTCACTACCAATGATAGTGGTATTGGATTGCTTAAGTTCAGCTCTAATCCTGGACAACATAAAATTTATGTTTCATTCAATGGAAACAGTCAATACCTCAAATCCGATCTCACTAAAACAATAACAATCAAATCAACAATAGAATTGCCAAGTGCTTCTAAATATACATATAATGCAAAATATTCTGTGGTTTTCCGTGATGCCAAAGGCAACTTATTGAAGAATACAAAAATAACACTTAAGGTTAACAATAACGTATACAATCTGGTTACTGATAATGATGGGAAAATATCCCACAATATTGATTTGGCTAAAGGGAAATATGAAGTCGTTGTTACAAATTTGCCAACAGGTGAAGTTAAGACACAATCAATCAATGTTGTTTCACGTTTGACCGCCAGTGGCGTGACAATGTATTATGGTGCAGGCAAATATTATAAGGTCAGGGCATATGATGACCACGGCAATGTTGCAAAAGGAGTTAAGGTAACAATCAAGTTCAACGGCAAAACATATTACAGAGATACTGATTCCAATGGCTATGCTTCTTTAAAGATATCTGCCAAAGCAAAATCATATACAATAACATCTACTTACAAGTCATTTAAGGTTTCAAACAAGATTGTCATAAAGCCGACACTCATAACCAAAAACATGGCGGTTAAAAAATCCAAGACATTCAAGTTCAACGTTAAGCTTTTAAATTCCAAAGGAAAAGTCTTGAAAAGTAAAAAAATCACAGTTAAATTCAAGGGAAAGATCTATAAAACTAAAACAAATAAGAAAGGAATAGCTACCTTTAAAATAAAGGTCAATTCAGTAAAAGGAAAATTCACAATAACTACAAGCTATGGTAGTTTAAAAAATACAAATAAAATAACAGTTAAATAAGGTTATTGAAACCTTATTTATTAACTTTAATAAGATTGCGTGCTGCTTTTAAATCGGTGTTGTAGATATGGCCTGATGTTGAGTGGTAATGTACTCCACCGAAGTTTAATTTTTCACCGACTATTTCTTTGTTAACTTCCTCTTTCATTTTCAAGCCTAGATATGCGATGAAATACATGTTGGAGTAGAATGCGCCGAAAATATCATTGCTTCTGAAAATGCAGTGTATGGTCAGCTCGTTGTCACGCACGATGCATTGCAGGAACTGAAGGCACGGGATATCCTCTCTTTCAGCATCAAGTTCCGGGTCGATTGTAACTGCCACTGCCCTGTTTGATCCGGTTGCAGTTAATATTCTCTGTTTCATTGTGTTGAACTGGTCAATGTCGAAATGTGCATAAATACGATTTGGATAGGTGTATACAAATCCCTGATCATCCGGATTTTCAGCTGATTTTACATATTCATATAGTGCATCGCTTTTCATCGGACATCCTTCTACATCGAATTTTCCGTTCTTTATGTCGGATAATAACATTTCAGTAGTGTAATGCTGGTATTTTGCCCTGAACTTTAGATTGAATGGGTCGTCAATTATATAGAAGTTTCCGAGACTTTCAATCAGGTGATGATTTGAGTCCTTATAAGTTTCTTTTCCTTGCTTTAATATTTTATCGACAAATTCGAGGTAACATTCATTAATAGTTAACATAAAATAGCTCCTTTTATTGGTTAAATTTTTATAAAATATAATATTAAATAATTTCTATTTGAAGAAAATAATATTTTTCAATGCTTTCATCTACATCAACAAAATTTAAAATATATTTTATGCCATATGCATTGATTATGTTAATGTTTGTTTTTATTATTCTAATGGTTGGTGATGATACTATTGGTTTAATTACTTATACTTTTAATTATTTGAACGGTCAAAATTATTCATGAAATGATGTTGGATATCATTTCAAATAATTCCTTTGTCTTGTCGGTCGCAGTCCTATCTGAGATGTCTTCAGGTATTTCATATACAAAAGTGGGATAACCCTCATGGGCGATAGGTTTTGATACCAGCACGGCTGATGTTGACTTGTAGGATTCATTTCCTGTAACTGGATAATAATTGAAGTCACTGGTTTTGCTTATCTTTTCAGCAATTTCGACAGATGCATTGTCCATTTCTGGTGTTGCAACATAAAATCCCTCACCATAATCTGCATTGTGGGAGTGGCTTATGATAACGGCATCTGCATCCGATGATGTTACATCCGGATTTACGAAGTCATGAACAAGGCTTTCACCGTTTGTCCTTCCTGCATCATAGTCGTCGGGATAATCTGTTACTGTTACCTTATAGTGGATGATTTTCACATCATTGTTTCCAAATTCCTTTGCGGCCTCTATTTCCGGTTCTATTGATAGTTTTTCTCTTGGATGAATTCCGGTAATCAAAGCTATGGTCTTGTTGGCACTGACATTGCCTGAAATTCCTTTTTCAACAGTTCCTATGCTTGTATTTCCAATCGTATCATAGGTGATGTTGTTGTAATGTGGGTTGAATTCATAGAATACAAAAGCGCCAACGGCCAGAAGAAGTGCAATCATGATAATTATTTTTGTGTTTTTTTGCAAAATTCTCACCCTTGTTGAACATTAAGTAAAAGACAATTAATATTTTTTTAGGTGATTTGAATAGGGCTGTTTGGGTATCAGCCCCATTCTCAAAGGGAGTTAATTCACAAACGAATATAGTTTTCGATTTCTACATGACATTTTTTGTAAAGATTTGAGGATGAATCTTTACAATTTGGTATTGGTTTTCATCGTATATATCTTTTTTCTTAATTTTCAGGTCAATATTTGCTTTATTTTATAATTTATCACTTTAAAATAATTATATTTAACTTTAATGTTAAATTATAATAAATTCAACGAAATTGGGATAATATTGTTGTATTGTTGCAATTGAATTTATTATTGAATATTGGGGCATTTTTCACGTTATGCTCTCATTAATTTTAAAAAATTCCAAATAAAACTATCAAAAATTGTATATTCCAAGATAGTTTTAAATATCTTGTTGAAGATAATTATAAATACTTAAATTGTTTTAAGTGTAAATTCAAAAAAATGTGTGAAAATATGACAAATGAAGACTTTGCAAAAAAGATAAAGGATATTAGAACTAGACAGGACATGTCTATAGAAGAATTAGCCGAAATAAGTGGCGTAAAACAGGAAGTTCTTGAAGCTATGGAAGCTGGTGAAGTAATACCATCACTTACACCATTAACAAAAATGGCAAGAGCCCTTGGAGTTAGGTTAGGAACCTTTTTGGATGATACTCCTGAACTTGGACCTGTAGTCACAAGAGGTGGAAAAACTGAAAATTCACTTTATTTCTCAGGTAGGGAAGATGTGACAAATGCCACCAACCTTGAATTCCATTCTTTAGGTGCAGGTAAAATCGACAGAAACATAGATCCTTTCTTAATTGATATTGAATTTGAAGAAGGGGAAAAGGAATTATCCTCCCACGAAGGTGAAGAGTTCATCTATGTTTTAGAAGGGCAAATTGAGGTAATCTATGGTAAGGACACTTTCACAATCGGTGAAGGCGACACAATCTTTTATGACTCAGCAGTACCTCACCACTTACACGCAACTGGAGAAGATTCCGCTAAGATATTAGCAGTATTATACACTCCATACTGAGGTTGATAAAATGAGTAAAATAACTTTAAAACCAAAAATAGATAGATTTTACACAGATGATTTGAATTTAAACTTGAAAACATTGCAATTGGGATTGCATTTATGATTTGCATTTTGGTTTAGTTATGTTATTGTTTAATTAATTTGAGGTGAAAGGATGTCAGAATTATTTACAGAATTGCCGTTAGGAAAATTTTTCGAATCAATGGTTGAAAAACAACCAGATCATGAATTTATCGTTTATCCGGATAGGAACTTAAGATTTACATATAAAGAATTTGATGAAAGAGTAGACAACCTGGCAAAAGGAATGCTAGCTATTGGAATTGAAAAGGGAGACCATGTCGGTATATGGGCCAAAAATGTTCCGGAATGGTTGACATACATGTTTGCAACAGCCAAAATAGGTGCTACAATAGTAACTGTCAATACAGCTTACCAATCCCATGAATTGGAATATGTTTTAAAACAGTCTGATATGAAGGCATTGGCAATGACTGATGCTTTTAGGGATACAAGCTATTTTGACATAATAAACGAACTTGTTCCTGAACTTAAAACCTGTGCAAGGGGACACCTTGTGGCTGAAAAATTCCCTCATTTGAAATTCATTTTCCATGTGGGTCAGGAAAAGCATAGGGGAATGTATAACACCAACGAGCTATTGCTTCTTGGAATGAACTATGACGATGACGAATATCAGAAAATCAAGGATTCAGTCACACAGCATGATGTAATCAACATGCAGTATACTTCAGGAACTGAAGGTTTTCCGAAAGGTGTAATGCTCACTTCCCGTAACATTGTAAATGACGGTTATTATATTGGAGAAAACATGAACTATACTTCCAAAGACAGGCTTCTATTGCAGGTACCTTTGTTCCACTGTTTTGGAACAGTTTTAGGGGTAATGGCAGTAATCACTCATGGCTCAACAATGGTTGTATTGGAAGAGTATGACCCTCTTTTGGCAATATCATCAATTCAAAAGGAAAAGTGTACATCCATCTACGGTGTGCCTACAATGTTTATAGGTATGATGAATCACCCTATGTTTGAAATGTTTGATATGAGCTCACTTCGTACAGGTATCATGGCAGGTTCAACCTGTCCTGTGGAAACCATGAAGGACGCCATTGAAAAGATGAACATGAAGGAGATTACCAGTGTATATGGACTTACTGAAGCTGCTCCGGGTTTTACACAAACCAATGCTGCTGATTCATTCGAGAAAAAAATCAATACTGTAGGTAGAAAATTCCCTAATATTGAAGTTAAGATTGTAGATCCCGAAACCGGTGAAGAGGCTGGTGTCGGCGAACCTGGAGAAATCATGTGCAGAGGGTTCAATGTGATGAAAGGTTATTATAACATGCCTGAAAAAACTGCTGAAACCATTGAACCTGACGGATGGTTGCATTCAGGAGACCTTGCAACCGTGGATGAAGACGGATATTACTCCATTGTCGGTCGTATTAAGGACATGATTATCAGAGGTGGGGAAAACATTTATCCTCGTGAAATCGAAGAGTTCCTGTTTACCCATGACTGCGTTCAGGATGTTCAGGTGGCTGGAATTCCTGATGAAAAATACGGTGAAATTGTAGGAGCATTCATTATCAAGGAAGAAGGATTCGATGAGGTGACTGAAGCGGATATTCGTGATTTCTGTATCGGAAGCATCGCTCGTTATAAGGTGCCTAAATATGTATTCTTTGTTGATGAATTCCCGCTTACAACCAGTGGTAAAATCCAAAAATACAAATTAGGGGATTTGGGTCTTGAGCTATTGGATGAAAGACGCAAAAGAGGAGAGTTATAACTCTCTTTAATTATTTTTTTTAAAAGTTTTCAAAATTGCTTTTAGCATGTAAAATTGTTCTTGTTTTAAACTGACTGTTTTTTATATCGGGTTTGATATAATTATCTTTGTAGAATATTTTAATTTTAAACAAATATTGTTGTGGAATTAAAATATTGTTTGAAGAAATTTAAAAACTTATTTATATTATTAAGTTGATAATATGTTTTGTTAGGTGAAAAAAACCTAACAGGTGATACATTGAATGAAAAAATTACATTTGATGAGAAATTTTCAGATTTGGGTGAATATTATAACATCAAATCACCTGCAGACATTAAAAATCAAATTCAAAAGAACGAAAATATCTTCATATTTCTTGAAGAAATTAAACCCTATTTGGAAAAATCTTTTAATGATGCCGAATTCTGCCTTGAAATGAATTTTGAACCTGAAATTGATGATAAATACATTGTTTTAAGAGTGTATGTATCAGATGAAAGATTTGATAATGGTGCTTTTGAAGACATATATCAAATTAGAGCACAAATTAGACCTTTAAGGAGAAAAATTAATGTTTTTCGTGAATTAGCTATCAGGCCGGCGATAAAAAATGTTTGATTTTTCTAAATTTAGTGATGTTGGTGACTATTTGTCACTAAAGAATTGCGAAGAAAATAATAGATCTGCTATTAGTAGATATTATTATTCGGTTTTTGGTTCAGTAAGAATGTATCTGGTATTGTTTTTGAACCTCTCCGGCTTGTAGAAGCCGGAGATTCTTAGGCCATGCCTATTTTTTCGTCAAAGCATTTCCATTCATAATAATATGTGGATTTTCCTTG
>NZ_OMWD01000041.1 GCF_900314695.1 uncultured Methanobrevibacter sp.
TGAATAATTAATTCATCCACTTTTTGTTTTTGATAAATACAAGTATTTTCATGCATTTAACTATTTTTGAAAAAGAACCACAATCCACCTAAAATATAAGGATAAAAATACGAACATTTCGTATAAAACATGTGATATTGTTGTCATGCTTATAGATTTCAAGCACTGAAACTATCTTAAACAACCTATTGGAATAACTTTAACTCCATCTTTTCTTGTATAAGCTATTTCTCCCCCAGTTAAAACTGCTAAAAAACTAGGATTTCTAACCTGATCATTAACTTCAATCAATTTATTCACTTTCAGTAAATTTCGGGCCCCTTCCTCTATTTTAGTTTTTCCCAACTTACATTCGATTAATGCATATCTTCCATCGTTTAGATGCACAACACAGTCAACTTCCGTGTCGGAATTGTCATGATAATAAGATATTGAACCACCCAATTTAGAAGTGTATACACTCAAATCACGAATACATAAGTTTTCAAAAATAAATCCAAATGTTTTTAAACCATCAATTGTATTGAATGCTTCAGGACTCATATCTAAAGAGGCTACAGAAATGGATGGATCAATGAATACTTTTTTATTGCCTGACCTCATTGATGATTTTGATCTAATGTTTGGAGCCCAGCCCCTTAAATCTTCAATGACAAATAATCGTTTCAATGAGTCAACATATGAATAATAAGTGGGCTTGCTAATGTCACCAAAGTTAGCTGAAATATCTGCCATTATTGTAGTGTCCTTAGCTAAAGTAGAATTATTTCTTGCAATAGCTTTTAAAATTACTTTTACCCTATCAGGGTCACGTTTAACACCATCTACATTAGAAATATCACTTTCAGCTATATTATCCAGATAATTATAAGCTATTAATAATTTATCTTTATCGCTTTTTTTATTTATGGAATCTGGCCATCCTCCACGGCATGCTGCAAAAATTAAATCATCCATTGTTAAATTGGATTCAATTCCATCAATATCCATATTCGGATTATCAAACAATTCCTCAATAGAAATCTTACCGTTTGATTCTCCACTTTCATATAGACTCATAGGCCTCATTAATAGCCTATGAATTCTGCCAGTCCCAGAATGCATAATTTTAGACTCATCAACTACTGTAGAACCTGTCAATATATATAATCCTTCCCCTTGAAGTTCATCAACACTATTTCTAACACCATCCCACAATATTGGTGCCATCTGCCATTCATCAATAAGTCTAGGTTTTTCACCTTCCAATAATTTGGATGGTTTAATATCTAACCACATCTGATATTCCTCTTGCCTGTCAATATCCTGAAGTTTTAAAACACTTTTTGCATATTGTTCAGCAGTAGTTGTCTTACCACACCATTTGGGACCAACAATAAGCACTGCACCAATAACATTCATCCACTGCTCCAATTCATCATCCAAATATCGGACCATATACTCCATAGAATCATACCGTTTAACTATTTTTTGATAATATATTTAACTATTTTTTGATAATATATTTAACTATTTTTTGATAATATATTTAACTATTTTTTGATAAAACATTTTAAATACTATTAGATATAGGTTTCCATACTATGGATTATATGTTAATTTGAAACTTAAATATAGTTTTTGTTTGAAATAAAAACAATTTAACGAATTAAAAACAATTTTACTAAATAAAATCAATAATTTAACATTTCTAACTTATCAATAATACTGTTAAAATAAGAACTATTAAAAGCCTATTCCAGATAATCTCCTGTATCTCAAGACGAAACGCATTAGAATTAAAGTCAAACCTTCAAAAAACCAAATTGGGAATAAAAATTTGGGATCCATATTAAAGTATCCAACCAGTGAAAATAATCCTGCAAATAATGCCCATAATCCCGCATCGATTCCAATTCCAAGAATTGACAAAAATAATGATTTTTTATAATAATAAGCAGTGATTATTATAGATCCAAATAAAATTATTCCAGCAAAACTCATTGAATCCAGTTGCAAAACATTATAATATTTATCAAAAATAGCAGATATTATAAACAATGCAAAAAAGGATAACATGAAACATAATTTTACTTTTTGCATATCAATGTCTTCTTCTTTTTTATTCAATTCAGCAACCCTTTTTGATTCAATTATCTTTAAATCCCTAGAGGTTATATCTACACTGAACTTAAATGCCAGATAAAACGCATTGAAGATTATAAATGCATCGATTAATGATGATAGGGGAGTAAGTACGTAAAATATCACTTCACATACAAACATTGACAAAAAAGACAATTCACAAAAGACCAAAAAACTCCAGAAATTTACCTTCAATCTGGAATCACATTTATTAGCCATGACCTGATACAGATTATAGCTAAAAAACAGGCTAATAAATACTGAAAAAAATATCAAACAGTATTCCACACCATCAAGATTATAAGTAAATGTACTTGCCATAACGTTTTCAGCTAAAAAAACCCCCACTAATAAAATAACAAACAGAATGCATGAAAGTGCAATATGAAAATTTTTAGATTTGCCGATATAATATGCAATGACAAGCGCAACAATTGAAGAACTTATAATTTGGCATATCAATATCCCAAATGGAGTAAATGGTGAGTAAACAAGAAATTCCTGCAGATATAGTGAAAAATATACCAATGATAGAAACATTGTAATTGCCAAAATAATCTTAAAGCAATATATGTTTTTTCTCACAAATGTTTCTACACTCAAAATACTCTCTCCACTACCAAATAATAATTAGTTTATCTTTATCATGCTATTTAATTGTAATGATTATTTTACATCAGCCATTATTATATTAAAACCTAAACAAACTGTTCGTATAAAACTTATAAAAAAGTTCCGATACTTATCGATTCGGACCACTAAAACTCTACTAAACAATTTATTTTTTACAAGTGATAAAATTTTTGGAAGGCCTTTGCTGACATTATTATTTCATTTATATAAACAATATAATAAAAAGGATAATAAAGTTTTATTAGGCCTGAAACATTAATTTAATGCTTACTTAGGCATTTCAGATTTATACATTTGACTTTTTTTATAGACAATTTATGTTTTAATGTTTAGCAAAATTTCCAAAAATACAAGGCTTATAGACACAATTTTTTCTCAATAAAATGAACAGTTTAACAATAAATACTAATAGAAATGTTTATATATCCAAATTGACAAACTATCAACTAGCCTCCACCATTGAAGTAAATTTTACGAAGTGAAATCAACTTTTCACGGTGAGACAACTTTTTTTGGTGAGGCCTGAAAATCAATTTAGAGAGGTAAAATACTAGAAAAGAAATAGTAAAAATGAGATCATGAAAAAGGATTATAAAAAAAATTCTTAATTGAATGACGAGCTATTAAGATATTTTTAGAATAATCCTATGGGCAGTGAGAAAAATAAAAATAATTAGACATGTCGCGAAACTATGTTAAAAATTAATATTTTCCAAAACTTAACCCAATATCTAGTTTATTTTAAGGGATATATAAAGATTGTCAAATCCAAAAAAGCGAACTTATTTTATTCTAAATATTGGCTAAAAGACAGAAAATTGATTTTGCCGATGCTATTTATTTTTTAAAAATTTCCTGACCCCACGAGCTTAGACTGTCGAATTTATAATCCTCCCATGAAGGGAAAAACAGGAGATGAAAAACCATGAGAAAAAAGGAAATAAATGGAAAAATGTATGTTGCAATCCCAAAGAAACTGTGGGATAGAATGTGGGAAATTTTAGATAGAATTGAAGAAATTTGTGAGAATTTAAAATGAGTAAAGCAGCTGAATTACCCACAAAAGATACAATAGCACTCATTATCAATAGGAAAAACATTGATAAGGTTACCTACGTATTCAAAAACAAGTATGGCAATAAGATTGGAGAATATGAAAACAAATCTCCAGCTACATTGTCTTCCAGAAGTAATGTCGCAAGACAATTCAAACAGCTCATAAATCCAAAAGGTGATATGGAACCCGCCATATTCAACAATAAGTTCACAGAACTCAAACAGCTCCTGCAGCTTCACTATGAAAATGAAGTATCAGTCATTGAACAGGAAATAGCTGAAAAGAAACAGGTCGAGCAAGAACAGAATATCGCCAAATCAAAGGAAGCTATCACCAAATTGCAGTCATTGGACTATCCTTTGATTTATATCGGCAGTCTTGTTGAATGGTTTACTGCAGGTGAGCGGAACAATATAATGTATGCGTTTACTGTATATGCAGGACAAGTTGTTCTTGGAAATCCGGTATCTGTAATATGTCTTGGCGAGGCAAGCAGCGGCAAATCCCACATACAGGAAACCGCACTGATGCTGATTCCAAAACAATACATTGTCAATGAAAAGAAAATCACCGAAGCAGCACTATTTAACCGTGCCAAAACAGATGAATATTTCTATGACGGAAAGATTGTCAATTACGGTGATATGGGCGGAAGCAATGACCATGAATTCATGGAAGAGTCCAAAAACCTCATGAAGGAACTGCAGTCTGACGGCTTTCTAAACAAGCCATTGAGCATTCCGGATGGTGAAGGCGGATGGGAAGTCAGAGAATTGAAGTTAAAGGGAAGGCCATGCCTGACCTACACAACTGTGCCCAACCACAATTTCGATGAGCAGGAAATGAGCCGAAGCATCTTCATAACACCAAGAATGGACAACAAAAAAATATTCAATCTCAGAAAATCTGCACTTGAATTCACACATGGAAAAAGCTACAAGATTCTAAAGAAATATGAAAAGGATGTTGAGCTGGTGCCATATATGCTGCTGCACCTTAAGGAAGTCTTTAAAGACATTGTAATAATAAATCCTTATATTAACTTTGTCATCAACTTCCTGAAGGATTCATCTTTCTATAAAAGAGATTTTGATAAGTTCAATGGTATATTAAAAACAATAACAGCCCTGAACTACTATAACCATGAAGTCCATGACATTGACGGTGAAATGGTAATCCTTACCAATCTCTCAGATGTGCAGCAATTCATGAGCATATTACATCCATATAAGGAAAGCATATCTGCAAACCTCTCGCCCAAAGCTGTTGAGATCTTGAATGATATCAGAAACAATATCGATGACTGGATAATGGAAATTAACCCTGAAGAATTGAGTCTGGGAATTACAACCAACCAATACTTCACACTCCAGAATCTTGGACTGAGCAAGGACTCAGTGAAGAAATACATATATGAATTGGCAAATAATGGATTTCTTCAGATAACTGATCATTCAGGAAAATCCAATGTATATAACCTGACCAAAAGTGAAGTTGCATACATCAATGATGATTTAAAGCGCATTGATGATTCAATACATCAAATCATCTGCCGTGAGGTTGGAGAATGGGTTGTAGACATTATGATGGAAGATAAGTTTGTAGAGGATTTAAGTATTATGAACTTTGATTCGGAAGTGAAAAAACCGCCATGGCTGTGAAGACTTGAAAAGACTTTTTTAAAAGTCTTTTCACAAAAATGGTTTACAATCGTTTTTTGGTTAATTAAAGCATCCATCATGGTTTAATGATAGTTGACAATTAGCTGAAAAACTGAAAAGACCATGATTTCAGGATAATAGGGGGCGACATTTAAAAGTCCCCATCATCCTGAAAAAAAACAGTCTTTTCAAATATGAAAGTTTATAAGAAGCCTTCTTTAACTGATTAAATCCTTTAAAATGCTTTTTGAAAAGACCATGCGAAAAGTTTTCATGGTCTTTATAAATTCAGCGATTGTTATGAAATCTATAAGACAGCAAATAATCGAAGCCAAAAAGGAAAAGAGAGAAATGGAAGAGGAATTGTGGTTTGTGGATTACTGCAACAACTGCAAGACAGGACTTGCATTTAAAAATGATGTGGCCTGTCATCACCCATATTACTGCTGGCATGAAGGCGAATCAGCTATTGTACAATCTGCAATTGTTGGAATAGATGAGTATCGACGATTAAATGGACACATTACAGCACAAATGTATGAAGAATATAAACGATTAAGAAAAAGACAACGGCAATTAATATGGTACGGCAGAAGAAAATTACTGAGAGACTAATTATTAATTCCATCATCTTTTCCAATTTCAATGCCCATATTTTCTCGAACCCGGTTCTATTTGTTCCATATCCAAAAAATTCCACCAAACAAATGAATATAAAAGCTTGTCTATACCCATAAACATTGTTTTCGGACTGATTTGAAGTACAAATACTGAATTATGTTTCGTTTAATCTATCAATACCTAATTACATCATGTTTTTATAATTACTAATGTAAAACTATCAATATCATATATTGAACTTAATACATGATTAAATATTTATAATATAACTAATTTAATTTTTATATCCATATTCAAACTCATATGAATCTCAAATGTGGATATTACCCTTTAATTATTTAGTTAGCAATACTCCTGTTGTGAAACATGAGTCATGTTTTTTCATGAATTTACCCTCAAATACATCATTTGATTCAAGATTTCATCATCATATGATGCAAAAAATTGGAATTTTCAAAAAGTAGCTATTAGAAATCAAGTGGAAATATGAATCATCAAATAGCTAATTTTCAACACTACATCATAGCTACCATCAGTTGCAATTATAGCTATCTTAAAAAGTTAGATGTTAGATTACCCGAATTTATAAAAATTGAAAACCATTGATAATATATGAGCCGTTGCCGGATAAAAAAAGTAGATATAGATTTAATTGAAATGATGATTCATAATTTTTATGTTGTTGATTTTAAATTAAATTTCATTACCTCTATTTTTAATTAAATAAGCAGAATTGTAAAAGTTCATTAGGAAAAATTATTGTCTATTAATAAAATTCAAAACCCACTTAAATTAATTATTTTAAAAAATAAATGATTTAAATTCATTAAAATTAATATGTTGAAAATGAGCCAACATACCAACCACCATTTTAATTAAAAATAAAGTACATAATTTTAATAGATTAACACTAATTATCGAGAATATTTATGAAGTATTTTATTTAATCAAATGAAAAATAACGGCTCATGAATGTGAGCCATTAGATGTAATAGACATATGCATTTTTAACTTTCTTCTTATACACCAAATCTTTTTTGGATAAATCAAGCAAATCACGTTTACCGGTAGCCAGAGATATGTCAAATAATTCTGCATAACTTTTATGTGTAAATTCTATCTTTTCAACATTCATTTTTTCCAATGCAGAAATTTGGCGTTCATTTAACTGTAAACCATTAAAGTTAACATGTTTAACCAAATTTTTAGGAAGTATAAGTTTGCCGTTAGGACCTTTAAGAATGACCTGGAAATAACCATCATTTATAAATTCAGGCTCAGGTAAATTAAATTCATCCATTTCACGCCTCATTCTTGTGATTCCAGTGCCAATGTGCTCCATATACTTTGTCTTTTCAAATATGCCACAAATATTCTTGTTTCTATGTCTTGGAGTGATCTTGACACCTAAAGTTTCAACTGTTAGTGGAAATGGTAAGTTTCCAGGGCTTGCAATTTCAATGCGGTCATCATATATGTAAAATGTGATGCATCCTCCTGTTAATGTATAGTCCCTGTGGGCAATTGCATTAATGAATGCTTCACGAACTGCTTCTTCAGGATATTCAGCTAACGGAACCCTTTCCCATCCTTTAACTGTTCCTCCTAAGCGAGTGTTTCTACTGAAGAAATTATTAAAATCATCAATTAATTTGAAGAAGGATTCCCGTGAGAACAATTTGTCAATGATATCATAAGCTTCAATTCCATTGAACCTTACCATCTTGATTTCATGTTCAATATCAAATTTGGTAATGTCTTTTGCAAAAAACAGTGCCCCTGCCTTATTCAAATGAAAGGTGCCAGTGTAATCGATCTTACCTGCATCAATATACTCTAAAATTTTGTCCAATTCACGAACACCGAATAAATCCTTGATTTTGGATTCTCTCAAAGCATCTTTGAACAGTTCAACTGCTTCTGGGTCAACATCATCGATTGTGGAATCCAATAATATTTCACTGTCAAAGTCCTTACTTTCCAATTTGGCGTTAATGAACTTTCTGAGAACTCTTTTCACTTCTCTTAGCAAATCTTCTTTAGTTGTAAAGTTTTTATATTTATTTAAATCTCTGGCTCTTTTGCGAAATGCTTTTGATCTTTCATCCCTATCTTCACATTTCTTAACGAAGAAATAATAATCATGTTTTTTTGAACTATATGCATTGAATTCATATTCTGTTGCTGAAACATCATCTTTATAGATATTACCATAGTGCTGGCCAATCAAACCTATATAAATATCAGATTCTTCAACAGCACCAATGAAGACCTCATCGGAAGGTAGCGAACTTCCAGAATCTATTTCAAAAACAAACAACTCAACAGTTTCACTAAAAAAAGAATCCTTTTTTAATTCTTCATAGAGAAATTTCCTTTCCTCAGAAAATTCCGTTTGATTACTGCTGATAAAAACTTTTACAACCATGAGTATAACTATAATCCCTATACAATATAAAATTTGGCTTTTTAAAAAAGCAAGATTGATGTAAACTTGTAAATCTGTGTTATAAAGCATAGGACCAAAATATTTATCCATTAAATCTTAAAAATTAAAAATAAAAGAAAAATGAGTGAGTTAACCTCATCAAAAAAATAACTTGCTTAATTTCAATGTTTTAATTACCATCAGATTCATCAAAAATGTAATAATCATTTATTCCAAAGTCATTCACTATAGGAACAAATATATTATGCACTTCATTATCAACCTGATTTTTATCCTTAATTGCAACACCAGCAGGATCAAGAATGTTTCTTTCAGTAATAGTAGTATCAAAATCACCCGGTTTAGTAGCCATTTCTTGACCTTCAACATTAGTGAATGTAACAAAATACACAATAGGGCTAGAAATACCTAACTCACTGTACACTTCTAAACTTTCAGTAACAAATTCTTTAAATTTAATTTTGGGATTACTAACATTAACTTTTCCTCGATTCTCATATTTTATAACTACTTCAAAAATGCCGTTTTTAAATAGTCTATTATGAGATGATGTTCCTTCACCATGTAAACCTTCAAAATCCAAACTAAATGAACCGATTAAGAATTGTTTATTATTTAAAGAAGTCATTGCTTTTTTATAATCAATGCGAGACCTTAAAAATGCGTCGATAGGTATAGCATGAAATATAACATAATGTATACTCTTATCTTCACAACCGAATTTTTGAACTCTTTTGCATCTATAATTATTAATCCCATCCTGCAATTCAATATATACATCATAAATAATCTTCATGTCCTTAAAGTCCATAGAATCAACTTTCCAATCAAATTGTTCTTCCATCATGTTTTTAATATCGTTTAAATCTAAATTGTTTATTACATTTGTATTATACATTGTTTCACCATATTATATTAATTATTTATTTTTAAAAATTCATCAATCATGAGCTAATGAAAACAACCAACAACAAGTAACACTATAAATCCATCACCCTTTTAGCTACATATTCTTGAGCCGCTAAAGTAACCATATCCTTGAAGCTTGCAAACTTAGTGTTTGATTTAATAAAAGCATTTAGTTCTTCATTTAAATACAACTCTTCAGCAGTTGTTTCGGTTAACTCTAATCCAGATTTATCAATCATATCATCATAACTTCTAAATGTGGTGTTTGTTCGTATAAAATCAGTATTCAATATATCACTTAACTTGTAAGTGTTTGTTCCTGATACTTCTTCAATATTCTTTTGTAACTTATCAAAAAATCGCATAATATCACCTTTTGATATATAAAGCAATGGTTTTCGCCATGAAGTGATTATTATATTCTTCTTTATCTAAAATGATTTTTAAAACCATATTTACAGTTTTTATCTAATTTAATTACGTAATGGGTCAGGTTGTTGGTCATTTTACATTAACTTCATTACAGTAACTAATATCTATGTTTTTGTATATAAACTCTTTTATTTAAAAAAACTATACAAATTATAAAAAAAATTAAATAATAAGTAAGTGAATTAATTCAATTGATTAAAAATAATATAATTTTTATAATCATTTTAATAATTGAGTCACATAATACTGATTAGATTTCATTTACAACCCCAACATAATTATTTTAAAAATTAAACGGCAATACATCACTAGCCAATTTTAAACTAATGCGTTAAATATTTTAGATAGCTTGTTGAAATTACCAGAAATAACTTCAATATTATAAAAATACCATATAACTGGAGAAATAAAAAATAAAAATAAAAGTTTTAAAAAATACTACAAAGGCTTTGAGATAACCTTCACCCTACCGTTTATAATCTTATGCTCATACCTTCGATAAAGCGATACATTATCCATAGCCTTGATATACTCCAATTTTAGAAAGTCCGGATTGTCCTTATAATATGCCTGTCTTGTCCTGTTCTTACCACGGCCGTGAAGCAAATCAACGCTGTCCATGCCCAACAAATCCCCATCAAAAGACCCCTGAGTCAGATAGGTTGAGTTGAACTTCCTTAACATATGCGGTCGCAGCCGTGCATATCCTCCGACCTCACCGAAGCCGAGATAATCATTTAGCTTTTTAAACTTATGATTTACATGGTTTAAGTTATATTTCAAAAGTGGAGCGTCCAGGTCAAAGTCCTCATGCTTCAGTTTGATTTTGGCAATCCTCTGGACGCATTCGGGATTGAGGAAGGTGTAGTATGGCTTGTCTGTCTTTTGCCGGACTAGCTTGCAGGTGCACACCACATTGTTGTTTCTGGCCAAGTACTTTAAAGCCTCATGGAAATTGTCCTTTTTGTGATAGGCTCTTGTTCCTTCAAATAGTGTTCTGTTTGTCATGGATTTGGCCTCGCACCGGCTTGCACCTGATGATATGATAACCAAAATCCACATCTTCAAGTCATCGTCTGCAAACTGCATTGCAAGTCTCAGTTCGTCTTTTGTAGGCAGGTCTTCAAAGCTGATTAAATCGTTTTTGTTAACATACTTGCTGTTCAGCGGCGGTATGAAGGGTATTGTCACCCTGTTGTAATGGTAAAATGTCTTGATTTTAGATATTGAGTCTGTAATTGTGTTTCCTATATGATTTTTGGTTAGATAATCCCTGAATGAGATTATC
>NZ_OMWD01000042.1 GCF_900314695.1 uncultured Methanobrevibacter sp.
GCCTCAAAAAAACGCAAATAAAATAAAACACAATAAAATTAATTAAAAAAGACAGTACACCCAATAGTGCAATTCATCCACAACTTGCAGAAGTTGTGGCATTCTTGCATTTTAAAGATAAAACAAATCAAGCTTATTAAGAGCAATTCCTTTTCACTTAACTGTTGATTGTTTGATATTTTAGTATTAATCATATTTAAAAATTCATCACCGTCATAACTTTTAAGCGAATGGATGTATATCGGAAAGCTTGAATCCGGATTGATTTTATAGCATTTTGTCTTTTCAGCCTCAACAGTGCTTAAGACATGCACTTCAATGTCCTTTTGGGACTTGTTTTTCAAATGGTCAAATAATGCACTGTACAGTCTGAATCTCTTTTTGTCAGAAATGTCCACATATGTGCTTTGAAATTCAAGTATGATTATTCTGTCTTCAAGTTCGAATACCATGTCTGGCTTGTATATCTTCGGATCTATGATGCCGTATTCAGTCTGATGGACTTCAACGATTTTTCCTTCAATATTAATAATATCCATAAGTTCCTGTCCATATACTTGGCCCTGACTTTTGAAGATAACGTCCTCATGAAATTCCATGAAAATACCTGCCCCCTTAAAATTTAATTTCTAGAATTTATTATAAATTTAAAAAGATATAAATCTTTTGTTATAGAATTAAAGCAATTTTATTAATTCAAATAAAGAAAATAATAACAAATCAATATTTACATGAAAAATCAATTTATTTGTACGGTTTTTTACAAGACGAAAGCAAAAATTATCCGAAGCCATTAAATCTTTAAATACTTAAAAAGAAAAAAATTAACCCATGATTTTAAATAAAACAACCAATGAATTAATTAATATCAAAATAACATATGCAAATAAATTTTTCAAGCGATTTAAAGGATTGATGGGGAAAAAAGATATTGACTTTGCAATATTGTTCTTAAACTTTAAAGACTCTTCAATACACACCCATTTCATGAGATTTGAAATTGACGTATATTTTTTAGACAAAAATAAAGTGGTATTTGAAAAAACAAGTCTAAAACCTTGGAAATATTATAAACCTGAAAAACAAGCAAGATATATTTTAGAAACAAAAAAAGATTTGTTAAAAATAAGAATAGGAGATGAACTAGATTTTATCTAGAATTTCATCTGGAGTTTCAAATATCTTAATATTGTCAATGCTTTCCAATTTACGGGTATTTTCAATGTCAATGTCCCTCATATATATTGTAATAATTTTACCTTCTGAAATCGCATCATAAGGACATGAGTTTCTGCACAATCCACAGCCAATGCATTTTGTAAGGTCAATTTCTGAATGAGGGATAATGGCGCCCTGTTCACATGAAAGAGCAGCTACACAATCATCACAATCCTGACATTTAGACAGTTCAATTTTAGAAGGCAGAACTGTATCAATTGGTCCTGGATGGATGTCTACAGGTACCATATACACTGGAACGGCACCCTTTCCGGATTGTGCAACGGCATTTGTAACCAATGTGTCAGCTATTCCATAGACAATCTTTGAAACTGTATTTGCTGTAGCCGGTGAAACTATTGTTAGGTCATATTTGCCTAAAGATAGGCGGCCTGTAATTGGATATGAAAATTTTTGGTTTGAATCAGTGGCTAATTCACGATATTTACCGCCTGTTAAACGTTCAACACGTTCATAAAGTCCATACATCTTAAGAACTTCTTCTGCAGCGCCTGACAAAAATATTGTAACTTCATGTTCACCGGCCAGTTTTTCAGCCAACTGAACGGATTCACGAAGTAAATGACCAGCTCCAGTAAATGCAAATGCGATTCTCATTTTAATCTAATCTGTGATATTGATAAGCTTCTCTGTCTGAAAATGCGTAATCGAGTTTTGTGTATTGGTTCATGAATTCAGCTACTTCATCAGCAATGTCTTCCTTATCTACAGCCACACGTTTAATGAATTCAGCAACTTCATCCATTTCTTTTTCTTTTAAACCTCTTCTGGTAATTTCCTGAGTACCTATTCTAATACCTGACGGATTGTCGGAGTTGTCCCTGTCATCTCCAGGAAGGAGGTTTTTGTTTAAGATTACGTTATTGTCTGCCAATTCTTTTGCAATGTCGGAAGCTGATCTGATATCGGATAAGTTTACAGCAATTTGGTGGGATTGTGTGAATCCTAAGTCTTCACATAATACGTTGAATCCTCTTTCATACATTGCCTGACCTAATGCCTGTGCATTTTTAATGATTTGTTTTGCGTAAGCTTCACCGAATTCCAACATTTCTGCAGTTGCAATACCTAAACCAAGCAAGTGGTGTAAATGGTGGTTACTTACAACACCAGGGAATACTGCCTTATCAATGATTTCCTCATTTTCTTTGTGTGAGAGAATAATTCCTCCTTGAGGGCCAGGGAATGTCTTGTGGGTACTTCCCATCATCAAGTCTGCCCCTTCTTTTAAAGGTTGCTGGAATTGTCCTCCAGCAATAAGACCTAAAACGTGAGCTCCGTCATACATTATAGTAGCTCCAACTTCATCAGCAGCTTCACGAGCTTCCTTAATAGGATGAGGGAATAAGAATAAGCTTCCACCGAATAAAACGATTTTTGGTTTTTCTTCCAATATCTTTTTGTTCATTGCATCGATGTCAATGTTCATGATATTGTGATCTAAAGGATGGAAAACAGTTTTTAGACCATGAATACCTGCAGCACTTACATCAGCGTGAGAAATGTGTCCTCCTGATGGAACTTCCAAAGCCATTACTTTATCTCCAGGTTTTGAAAATCCAAAGAAAGCTGCAAGATTTGCTGTTACTCCTGAAACTGGTTGAACATTTGCATAATCACAGTCATAGACTTCACAAGAAAGTTTTTTGGTTTTATCTTCAATCAAATCAATGTATTGACATCCTTCGTAAAATCTTTCAAATGCTTGTCCTTCAGCATATCTGTGAGCAAAATCAGTTGCAACAGCCTCAGTTACTTCCAAACTAGTTACATTTTCAGAAGCAATCATATTAATACTGTTTCTCATATATTCAGTATGTTCTTTTGCAATTTTTTCAAAGTTTAAAATTTCGTCATGATAATTAGCCATTTACTACACCTAATATCCAATTAAATATTTATGATTTAATTTTTGTTTATCTTCTAATATAAGAGTTATGAAAATCAGCTATATTTCAAACTTATTTTTAATACCGAAATAACATACACTATCATGACAAATGCAATGATTAAAAATAGGAATCCACCAATAAATATGGACATTACGCCAAAGCCATCTACCATAAATCCGCCTATTGCTATACCAATAGCTATTCCACCATTTAAAACACTTAAAAATATTCCGTTTGCAAGTTCGGGACTTTTAGGCAGTAATGATGTTTCAATATACTGGATAAGATTATATCCCATTCCGTCAAGAATTCCAAAAATCAATATTAATGCCAAAACTGCTATCAAATAATTTGAAAAGAAATACAATAATGCAAATACCAAGGCACATACAATTTGAAAAACAATTAATGTGGCCTTATCCCTAATGACAATTAGTTTTCCTCCAAGCCAGGTTCCAAAAATTGAAAATATTCCATATGTTAACAGAACCATGCTTAATTTGTATGTGTAAATTTGACTAACAGCCTGCAGGAAATATGGAATGTAGTTGTAAACCATGCTTGCACCAATCGGCATCATAACTATTCCTATTGTAGATAATATGAATTCCCTGGATTTCAAACTTGAAAAAGGTACTTCATAGCTTTTCGATTTGCCGGGGATTTTTGGAAAGAATATTAAAATCAAAATCAATGTCAAAAAGTTTATTGCAAAAATCCAAGTCATTGCAGCCTTATATCCCAATATCGTACCGAAACCTGTTGTTATTGGAAGACCTATGATGCTTCCAACAGAAATTCCAAGTAAAATCTTAGTTATATAGTCTTGTTTTTGATTAATTGGGGCAATTTCTTCACAAACTGTCAAGGCCAGTGAAATGAAAGCGGGATATACTACAGCAGAAAGAATTCTGAATATTGAAGCTATTAAAACATTGTCTGTAAAAATAATGATAAAATTGGATATTGCAAAGACGCCTAATATAAAGGCAAATGTTTTCTTTCTTTCATACTTTGAAAATAAGATGGGTATGAACAACCCACTTAGTGCAATCGTGAATGTAAATGAACTGACATATAAACCGGAAATAGAAATCGATGTGTTAAAATACTCGGATATTTGAGAAATGATTCCTATGATGCTTAAAGGAGTATTGATACCAAAGGTAGACAGCATCAAGATATACAAAAGCAGTTTCGGATTATATTTCATATTATCAGTTCCCATTAATAACAATAGTTATGTAAAAAATAACATATAACCTTTAAGAAAAATCATTGAAATTAAAAATATGAGCCATAATTGCAATGCCTTCAGCCATAGTTTTCATAATTTCATTAAGTTATTTCATTAACATGAATGATTTGAAAAATTGAAGCTGAAATAAAAATAGAAGGTATATTTGAAAAATAAAAATAATGTAAGTACAATTATCTGATGAAAATTGTACTTTTAGCCGAAATTAAATATTTATTATTTGCAGGACTTATTGCAACTCTATATTTTCCATTCAATAATTTCTTTGTGTTCAATTTTGCAATGCCTTTGGAATCCGTTTTAATAATGAAATATTTATTAAATTTATCTGCAGCGAGTTTAACTTTAATTTTTATTCCCCTAACGACCTTTTTAGTTGATTTATCTTTAACCTTTACCTTAAAGTATTGGGTCTTATTGAATTTGTTGGTCACTTTAGGAGCACTAACTATAGTGGCTTTTTTAATTAACTTATCTATATTTCCAAACTTCTGAGTTCCAATATGAATAAACCTAGGACTGTATGGAAGTCTATTTTTGCTGAAAAACTTGTTTTTGAAATAAACATTATCTTTTAAATGAGCAGATGACCTTCCAACTAGTTTTCCGTTGTCATTTGCAGAGTAAGCCTTGACCATAGAAGTGGTTTTGTAATTTTTATTTGTTTTAGCTTTCCAGTGAAATACTGTTATATCTCGCCTGTTTTCACCATATCTATCAGTAGCCCCTACCTTAATCGCTGCCTTAACAGGATTAGTACTGTATTTTGTATAAGTGCTGTGACGATAATATGACCTGAAATTAGGAGAGCAAGAGAATTCTCCAGGCTTTAATTTTCCAGTAATATAGCCGGATTGCCAAACAACTGCATATTTTCCGTTAGGTGCTTTTATTGAAAAGTGGCCAAATCCTATACTTCGCTTATAACTTAATATCTTTTTCAGATATTTACCTTGGATTTTATTAGATTTAACCATTTTTTCTGCCATATTCATTATAGATTTTATAACAGGCACATCATCAAGTCCGCCATTACCTACAACCCAACCAGTGGAACTTACAATTAAATGAACAAAATAACTACCTGATGTTTTATAATGTTTTATTGCAGCTTTACCTGCCCATTTAAAAGTACCAACCTTAATATCGGCATCTCCTAAGTTGTCTCTTCTAAAACCACCTACACATTCAGAATCACTCACCTGCAAGAAAAATGAACAGCAGTCTTCTCCCTTTGGAGGCTTTACATTCACTGTGACCTTTTTGTTGGAGTTTTTATAAGAAACATATTCCTTATTTTTTGAATCATCTATTTTAGCAGAAATTTTATATTTACCCACTGTAAGATTTTTACTTAATTTTGCATATCCTTTTTTATCAGTTGTTGCCCAATAATAGGAATATTTCTTTGTTCTTGGATTATAGAGTTTAAACTTAACTTTAATGCCGCCAACTGCATTTTTTGTAATCTCATTGTATATTTTTACTTTAAAAAATAGACCAGATGCAAAATAAGTATTGTAATTACTCATTTTAATGTTCAATGGAGCTTTTTTGATTATTATTTTTGAAGTTGCAGCTGTTGAATTATAATCGCCATCACCTTCGAAAGTAAGTTTCACCTCGTAGGTATTTGGTTTAAGATTTAAGGATAAAATTGATTTTCCGTTTTTATCTGTTGTTCTTTTGTAAATTTTATCATTGATCTGTATTTTTATTGTTTTGTTTTGAATAGACTGATTATTTGAATCTTTCAAATAACTAACAAGAGTCATTTTTTCTTTATAGTACGAGACAGTATTTTTTACATCAATATGTGTTGTTTTTTGATTGTCAATAATGCTTTCATTGACCTGTGAAAAATCCTTTTCAATATTTTCTTCCATTAAGACAGTCTCATCGAAATCTGTGCCTTGAATATTGTCAGTCATATTTTCAGATGCGCTGACAACACCCAAACATAATGAAAGTAAAAACAACATCAAAATAATTAATAAACTTCTTTTAAACATGTTTTCCCCAATTAATTGATTTATTATATATTATGTATTTACAACTATATTAGTTTTTACAGCATTTAAGAAATAGTTTAAATCAATCAACAAAAGATTCCAAAATGATTGTCAAAAATGATAAATTTTAAAAAATAATGTCTTATTAAAAAATCGGATGAAAAAACACCAAAAAAAGCCTATAAAATTTTACAAACTCAAAAAAAATAAAAAAAAAGAAATAGAGAATGAATCTCTAAATCTATTTACCTATGTCTTCAAGAGCAGCACTGATTTGTGCCATAATTTGCTCGGTTTTGAAGTGTTGTTGGTTCATAGCACCAGATGGACATGCACCTACACAAGTTCCACATCCTTTACATAATGCGGAGTTAATTTGTGCAAATTCTTTTCCACCTACACCGGTTGCAATAGTAATTGCAGCGAATGGGCATAATTCAACACATACTTGACAAGCACCACAAACAGCGTCGTCGTTGGATGCAATAATAGGTTCGATTTCTACTTCTCCTTTAGCCATTGGGATTGCTGCTCTGGATGCTGCAGCTGAACCTTGTGCTACGGAGTCAGGAATATCTTTAGGACCTTGTGCTACACCAGCAATGTAAACACCATCAGTTAAGGTGTCAACAGGTCTGAGTTTAGGGTGAGCTTCCATGTAGAATCCGTCTGCAGATCTGGAGAGACCTAAGGTTTGTCTGAGTTCGTCAGATCCTGCAGAGTGTTCGAGACCTACACTTAATACAACGAGGTCGTAAGTGTATTCGGTTACTTTACCGAGTAAAGTGTCTTCTGCTCTGATAGTTAAGGTTAAGTCATCGTTTTCGAAGATTTGTGCAGGTTTACCTCTGATAAATTCAATACCGTATTTTTCTTGAGATGTTTTGTAGAACTCTTCGTATCCTTTACCGAATGAACGGATATCCATGTAGTAACAGGTTACTTCGGTATCAGGTTCGTGGTCAATACATAATTGAGCGTTTTTCATGGAGTACATACAACATACTCTGGAACAGTATGGTTTACCGATTTGTTCATCTCTTGAACCGACACAGTGGATGAATGCTACACGTTTAGGTTCGATACCGTCGGAAGGTTTGATTACGTGACCACCGGTAGGTCCGGATGCGTTAATCATCCTTTCAATTTCCATAGCGGTAATAACGTTTGAGAAACGTCCGTATCCGTATTGGTAAATGCTTGAAGGATCGAATGGGTCGTAACCGATAGCAGCTACAATAGTACCAACTTCTAATTCAATTTCAGTAGGTTGTTGGTTGTGGTCGATTGCGTCTGGTCCACATGCTTGTACACATAAGTTACATTCGATACAGTAATCTTTATCGATAGTTGCACATAATGGTACAGCTTGAGGGAATGGAATGTAAGCAGCTTTTACCATACCTACACCTTCGTCGTAGTAGTTAGGTATTTCAATAGGACAAGCTTCTTGACATGCACCACATCCAGTACATAAATCTTCATCTACGTATCTTGCTTTTTTCTCTACGGTTACTTTGAAGTTTCCGATGTATCCGTCTACTTCAGTTACTTCAGCGTAAGAGATCAATTCGATGTTTTCGTGTTTGGAACAGTCTACCATTTTAGGTGCTAAAATACACATTGAACAGTCGAGAGTTGGGAATGTTTTATCTAATTGTCCCATTCTTCCACCAATGGTTGGGTTTCTTTCTACCATGTAGGTTTTGAAGCCCATGTCACCTAAATCTAATGCTGTTTGGATACCAGCTACTCCACCACCGATAACTAATGCTTTGTTATCTACAGCTACTTTGGTAGCTTCTAATGGTTCAAGTAATCTTGCTTTAGCAACAGCCATACGGGTTAAGTCTTTTGCTTTTTCGGTAGCTTCTTCTGGTTGGTTCATGTGTACCCAGGAGTCTTGTTCTCTTAAGTTAGCAAATTCAAATAAGAATTTGTTTAATCCAGCTTCTTCTACGCATCTACGGAAAGTAGGTTCGTGAAGACGAGGGGAACAAGCTGCTACAACAATTCTGTTTAAGTTTTTCTCTTTGATGTCTTCTTGAATCATTGCTTGACCAGGGTCAGAACACATGTATTTGTAATCAGTTGCGTGAACTACACCAGGTAAGGTCTTAGCATATTCAGCTACACTAGGACAGTCTACGACTCCACCGACGTTTACACCACAGTGACAGACGTAAACTCCTATCCTTAATTCTTCGTTATTATTTTCTTCTGCCATTTTATTTTTCTCCTTGTACAAGTCGTGAAAAATATCTAATATATATAAAAATTGCAATTTAAAACAAGTAGTAAAATTTTACATAGTATTAGATATACTAATGTAGTAAGTCCACATTTATAAAGCTTTCTAAAGAATTTGTAGAGTAATGTTTATATACTAGAAAATGAAATCTGAATAAAAACTTAATCCAAAAGGAAAAATAAATCAAATAATGATTATTAGTTAAAATAAATCATATTAATAATTTAAATTAAAAATAAAGAATTTTAATTTAAATAAATTATGAAATTTTTAACTATAAAATCATAATAATTACTGGTAGTGTAATCAAAGAGATTACAGTGTTGATTAATATGCAATCCGATGTCAATTGATAATCAAGATTATAAGTAATTGCAAGTACCAATGACAACATTCCAGAAGGCATTGCGGCCTCAACAATTGCAACTGTATACTGCAGATCTGAAAGCCCTAAAAATAATACAACAATAAATGCGATTGCCGGGAAAAACAGTAATTGCATAATAGAAGTAAATGCCACCATGGATTTGCTTCTTGAAAGGCCAGCTAGATCAATTGATAAACCCAATGAAATCATGATTAAAGGAATGGCACCGTTACCCAAATAATTAACAGTATTATTTAAGACAGGCCCTATAGGAACATTTAAAATATTTAGCCCCAAACCAAAAACGATAGCCCATAACGGCGGAAAAAGAGCAATTTTACGAATGGCCTTCTTAACAGTTCCCCCAAATTTAATAACTAAAACAAATGACAGTATCAAAAAGATACACATTGTTGCTATATCACAAAATATTGCTCTTAAAAAGCCTTCATGACCAAAAATTCCTAAATTTACTGGATATCCCATAAATGCAGTATTTGCAATCATTACTGTAACGAGAACAGTCCATAACTTCTTATCATCATAGCCCAATTTTTTCAATATTAAAAATGAAACCAATCCTGTGACAAATGAACTGATTAAAATAACAAAAGGCAAAATACCTAATTTGGGAATTAATGATAAATCTGAAGAATAAAGTGCAGAAAAAATCATGCAGGGCAATAAAATATTCATTATAATTTTATTTAAAGGATTGATATCTTTTTCGGATAAAAAATCTATCCTCTTTAAAGCATAGCCAATACCAATCATTAAAATAATTGATAAAATAGTAATTTCAATTTCATTCATATAATAATAATTAAACAATATAATATAAAAAATTAATTATAGTTACTAACCAAACTTTTATTATAGATGACTGACAAATAATAAATTATGTCAGGAAAATCTAAAATTAATGTTTTTAACAAAATGACAAAAACTGCTTTAGATGAAGAAATAAGTGCTTATGTGGCTTATCATA
>NZ_OMWD01000043.1:0-309 GCF_900314695.1 uncultured Methanobrevibacter sp.
AACGTCTAAATTGGCTATTTTTAGTCCGTTGTCGAGTGTTGCTAGTGTTCTCATACCTAAATCGATTCCGACGAATTCTTTTGTTTTAGGAAATTCTGGCATTTCATTTTCGATGTTAAATACGGCATAATATTTTCCATTTTCTATTTTAATTGTCAAATTATTGATTTTAACTTTTTTTAATTTTTCACGATATTTTTTACTTGTCCTGTAATACACCTCCCCTAATTTTGGTAAAATAATTGTATGAGGTTTAATTTTTATATTGCCATTGTTTTGTATTCTGAATGCTTTTTTATCATGTTTTTT
>NZ_OMWD01000043.1:359-18734 GCF_900314695.1 uncultured Methanobrevibacter sp.
AATCATGTTCTTTTTTGAGCATATTTAACATGGTGTTAAAAGTGGTCATGTTGCACTTCAGCTTACTGTAACCATGGAATTTGAATAATTTATAGGTTTTTTGATAGTATTCTAAGAGTTTATTCCATGTAAATCTGGAATTACCTATATTCTGATTAATTTTAATCATCATATCCTCATCCGGATACAACCTAACCTTCAAACCCTGATTAACACATTTCATAAACACTTAAACCTCAAGAGACAATTTTAAAATTAATATAAAGTAATTTAAATAATAAATAATATATAAAGAAATAGAGAGAGCATTTGAAAACTAATATCTTCAGATGCCTTTTTGTGAAATTCATCCCCAACCTTAAAGAAAATCTAAAAACAAGAAGAAGTATCAGAAAATTTAAAGACGAACAGATTACTGACGAAGAGTTAAAAACAATTTTGGAAGCCGGAACCTATGCCCCAACAGGACAAGGTCTTCAATCACCTAAAATTGTTGTAATTCAAAATCCGGAAACCATTAAAGAATTTTCAGCATGGAACAGAAGCTATTTCCCGATAGATGTTCCAGAGGACATGGATCCGTTTTACGGAGTAAAAACATTACTGATTGTGCTGGCCGACAGTGAACGTCCAACATATGTTGAAGACGGTTCAAGCGTATTGGCAGTTCTAGTCAATGCAGCTCATGCAGTTGGCGTTGGTTCATGTTGGATTCACAGAGCACGTGAAGAATTTGCATCCGATAAAGGAAAAGAATTACTGAAAGAATGGGGAATTCCAGAAACTTATGAAGGAATAGGTCATGTAGTTTTAGGATATCCTGACATGGACGCACCGGAACCGTTGCCTAGAAAAGAAGATTATATCCACTATGTGGATTAAAAAAAAGAAAATTAAAGATGAGTTATCCACTCATCTACATTTTTTCAGGTGCAGTTACACCTAAAATATCCAAAGCGTTTTTAATAGTTGTTTTAGCCCTATCAACTAAAATTAGTCTTGTATCTTCTACATCAGAACCGATTACTTGTTCAGTCTTATAGAATTTATTAAATGAACCGGCTAAATCCTGTGAGTATTGAGTAATATTGTGAACTCTCTTTTTGTTAGCACAATCTTCAACAACCTGTGGGAATTTAGCGATTTGTCTTACAAGGTCCTGTTCTGCTTCATTAGGAGTCCAATTCTCATCAACACTTAAAGAAGAGACATCTTTACCTGATTTTGCAATCAATTTGCATGCTCTTGCATGTGCATATTGAATGGATGCGCAGCCTCTTTCAAAGCTTAAAGCTTCATCCCACTTAAAGGTCAAGTGCTTTTCAGGTGACAATTTAGCAATGAAGAATCTGACAGCTCCTATACCTATTTCCTCAGCCATTGGAGCGATTTCATCTTCGGAAAGGTCAGGATTTCTTGATTTGATTTCATCATGTGCCCTGAGTACTGCTTCATCGATTAATTCATCGACAGATACAAATTTACCTTTTCTTGTAGACATTGAACCTTCCGGAAGTGTAATGAATTCATAAAATATTACTTCAGGAGGACTTTGTCTGAATATCTCTTCAAATATTATTTTGATTTGTTTGGCAGCCAATTTATGGTCTGAACCTAAAATATCCAGTACAGTATCACCTAAAGTAGCTTTGTATTTATGATAAGCCAAATCCCTTGTAGAATAAAGTGAAGTACCATTTGATCTTCTTAAAACAAACTCTTTTTCAATATTGAAATCAGTCAAATCAATATATAAAACATCACTTTCTCTTGTAAATCCTTCTTTTTGAATATATGCAACCAAATCATCGACTTCGCCGTTTCTTATGAATTGTCCTTCCCAAACAAAGTCATCATGGACAATATTCATTCTTGAAAGGGATTCTTTCATTCCGGAAATACATTTTGAAACAACATCTTCAAAGACCTTATTTAATTCCTCATCTTCACCTTGTTCGTATTTCTGGATTAATTCATCGACTTTAGCGTTTAGTGCTTCATCCTCTTCTACGGCCTTATTGGCATCAAAGTATAATTTTCCTATTTTGTGGTCAATTTTTTCTCCTTCATAATCTTCAATCTTAAGACCACATTCTGTAATACCGCATACGATTATTGCAATTTGTCTTCCCATATCATTTACATAGTATTGGGTTATTACATCCCTTCCGGCTAATTTTAACAATCTAGCAAGGGAATCTCCAAAAATGGAATTTCTGATATGCCCTATATGTAAAGGACCGTTAGGATTAGCTGAAGTGTGTTCCAATACAATCTTTTCACCATATTCCGGAAGCTGTCCATAATTTTCATCGACCTTTTCCAATAATAACTTTGAAAATTTGGAATAGTCAATGAAAAAATTAACGTAAGGACCGAAATTTTGAACTTTAGTGAAAATTTCCGGAACCTCTATTTTTTCAACCAAATCTGCAGCAACTTCAGGAGGTGAAGTTCTTAATTTTTTAGTAAGTGCAAAAGCAATTGTACTTGCCAAGTCCCCTAAATTAGGATTAGGCGGAAATTCCAATTTAAAATTTCTATCAATTTCTACATCATATTGATCTAGTGCCTTATTAATTGCATCAATAGCTTGTTTTTCAATCTCAAAATACATTAACTCACCTTATAATAATCATAAACCCCTTAACCAAAGGGAAAGATAACCAATTTTTGGAATTACGACCAAATTGTCACCAATCGTTACAACCTTTGATTGGATTTGGTTTGGCGATACATAATACGGATCGGGAGCATTATTATTATCCCCCTTAATCAGATACATCGTACTTCCATTAACATTTACAATATCAATAACTCTATGAATTACCGGTTGATTATACCATTTTGCATCATAAACGACAACATCACCTTTCTGGATGTCATTAACATTGAACTCCTGTATACCGAGGAAACTTGCCTTTTGAACCATTACAATATCCCCCCTATAAAATGCAGGTTCCATACTTCCTGAAACAACCACATTTAAATGTTGCGCAGCAATTAAGACAATTATCAATATTACTGCATATGATGCAATCTCTTTTAAATCTACCACATTAACACCCTATTAATTTTATTTGAATGCAACTCTTAATGCATTGTCAATCGCTTGAGAAGTTTTTTCTATATCCTCCATGCTGTGAGCACTTGAAATAAAATTACATTCAAATTGGCTAGGAGGTATGAAAACACCTTCTTTCAATAATTCTCTGAAGTATACTAAAAACCTGTCACTGTCTGAGGCTTTAGCATCTTCATAGTTATAAACATCATTTTCATTGAAATAAATCTGAAACATTGAAGCCAAACCAACCGGCTGAATATTCAAATCCTTGTCTTCAACAGTCGCTCTGATTTCACTTCTGAGGAAGTTTCCTTTACTTTCCAAGTCCTTATAAAACTTGTCATCTAACTGGGACATGGTAGAAAGTCCTGCCTGAACAGAAATCGGATTTCCGGAAAATGTTCCTGCCTGATAAACCGGTCCTTGAGGTGCAATCAATTCCATTATTTCTCTTTTACCGCAGAATGCACCCATTGGAAGCCCACCACCAACAATCTTACCAAGTGTTGTCAAATCAGGAGTGACTCCATAGTATTGTTGAGCTCCACCTTTTGAAGCTCTAAAACCGGTGATTACTTCATCAAATATTAAAACAATTCCATTTTCTTCAGTTATTTTTCTTATAAACTCCAAAAATCCAGGTTTTGGTTCAATACAGCCAACATTACCCATTACAACTTCCATTATAATACAGGCAATATTTTCTCCCTCTTTTTCAATCAAATCAGTTAAAGCTTCTTCATCATTAAATGGAACAGACAAAGTATTTTTAGTAGTGTCTGCAGGTATTCCTGGAGAGTCAGGCAAGGTTGCAGCACCAGACCCGCCTTTAACTAAAACGTAATCATGTGCCCCGTGATATGCGCCTTCAAACTTAACTATTTTATCCCTTTTGGTAAAACCTCTTGCAAGCCTTATCGCACTCATTGTTGCTTCAGTTCCACTATTACAAAATCTTACCATTTCAGCAGATGGAATTCTAGAAACAACCTCTTTTGCAAGTTTGATTTCATTTTCAGTCGGTGCACCATAGGCACTTCCGACAGTCAATTGATTTGAAACTTCCCTTACGACTTTTGGATTTGCATGTCCTAAAATCAAAGGACCGTATGCCAAACAATAATCAATATAGGTTTTTTCGTCTACATCAGTTATTTTACATCCGCCAGCGCTTTTAACAAAAAACGGATATGGTTTAAAAGCACGTACAGGAGAATTTACTCCTCCGGGAAAATAATTTTTAGATTCATTGAACAGTTCTTCAGAATACATTTTATCACACTACAAATGTTGAATTAAGGAATTTACACATGCTACAGCAATAGGAGTACCGCCTTTAGGGCCTTCAACTACAATATTTGGAATATTTGAATTTTTTAAAGCTTCTTTAGAATCAGCAGCTCCCACAAAACCTACAGGAACTCCAACAATAGCTTTAAGATTCATTTCGCCTTTTTGATATAAATCCATAGCTTCAAAAACAGCAGTTGGAGCATTACCAGAAACAACAATGCCTTCGAAATCATTGGCCGCCGCATATCTCATGGCGGCTGCAGCCCTTGTGATTTGATTTTCCTTTGCAATTTTTATTACTTCCTCATTTCTGATATAACACTCAACTTCCCCATCATATCTTGTAATACCATATTTGACCATGTTTATGTCGGTTAAAATGGTTTCTTTATTTCTAAGGGAATCCATAGCTACATCTACAAAATCAGGACTAATTTTTACCAATTTTGCATATTCAGGATCAGCTGTGGAGTGAACAATCCTTTCAACAATGTCTCTTTCAGCAGGATTTAAATCTTTGACATCATCTCCAATAAGGCCACGAATAATTTCCCTACTTTTGGTAGCGATATCCATACCTTGCTTAGTTGATGCACCCATGAACATTTTGTCTGTCATAAGATAATTTTTAAATTATATATATCTTAAATATTTTGTTTTTAAAAAAAATGACATGCATTTTCAAATGCTATTAAAAAACAATGCTAAAAATTTAAATGCTTTTGGAGGTGCGAAAATTATTTTAAATTTTAAAAACAAGTCCTTGAAAAAACAGTCAATATCTATATTGCAGGAAAATCCTGCAACACACCGATTAGATATTGAAAAAAAACTTTTATATATTCAAAGTTGGAATCAGAAATCCAAAAAGGATTTTCAAACTCTATTAATATTATAATCCAAATCCTATTTAAATTTAATCATGAAGTTTATAGATTGTAGGGAGTTGTCTTTATAAGTACAACTGAACCCAAAAATAACCCGGTGAGGCTATTGAAAAACAAATCCCTATAAAATAGAAGATCCCTACAATCTAAAGGAGAATCATGGCAAGCTTCACATCAGTTTTACAAAAACCAATGTGAATACAAAAGTCAAGCACCACAAACAAATGAGGTACAAGAACATAGCAATCCAATACTTAGAAAGTACACTCACAATGACTCCCCCTATGGAATATATAAAAGTTGCCAGTAGACTTTTCATCAAAGGAAAACCTCCAAATCCAAGTCACGGCAACACCATGAAAAATCACAATATCACCTCCTGGACTTAAAGAGTTACAGTTTACACATAATTATAAAAATAAATCCATATAAACCTTTATTTTTTAAAAATATACTGCAATAATGCTTTAACAATGTAAAATTGCCTTGAAAATTTGGAAAATGATATGCGGAAAAAGAGAAAACCAAGTGATGTAGGTAATGATTAAAAGCAAAACATGATGAATTATTTAACTAGTTTAATATGCAACATATTATAATATCAACCATATTAGACATTAACAGTGAGCATTGTAACTTTTGATGTCAATTGAAAATTGGGATATATATCGAGAAGTGAAATTATCTTGAAAATTGAAAATAGAAATCGTTAATGTCTAAAAATAATAGTACATCAATTATTTTTCACTAGCTGACAAACCTGCCAGATAACCTGTCGAAAAGGCAATTTTCAGATTATAGCCACCGGTCGGACCGTGAACATCCAAAACCTCACCTGCAAAATAAAGACCAGGTGTCAATGTTGATTCCATCGTTTTCGGATTGACATACTTTAAATCAACACCACCGACAGTCACTTTAGCCAGATTATCGTTGAAACCAATGATTTTAAAAGTGAATCTTTTCAGGTTTTCAACCAATCTGTTTTTGCTTTTCTTGTTGATTCTGGATAATTGAACTTCGCCATCCAAATCAATTTCACTTAAAAAGAAGTCGATGAAACTGTTTGTCAAAAACAATTTCAGATAATTCTTAAGCATTGTCTTTCCCTTGGACTGGAAATCTGATGTGAAACTCTTAAAAAGCTCTTCACGACCATATTCTGGGCATAAATCAATAGCTATCTCCAAATCCACTTCAGGGTCATTCTCCAACAGGTTATGACTTATACCTTCAGATATCTCATTGCTTAAGTTTATAATTCCCGGACCAGTCAAACCGACATGTGAAAAGAGTACATTTCCCCTTACCCTGCTTTTCTTATAACTTATAACAACATCATTTAGAGTTATGCCGGCAATGTCTGACAAATCCTTTTCGGTAATTAACGGTGAAAGCCCATATTTGATGTCAGTCAATGGCTGTGAAGTCAAAGAGTAATTTTTTATATTGCAACCGGTCTGCGGATAGGTTACACCGCCGGTAGCGATTATAATCTTATCTGCTTTTATCTCATCATTAATAATAAAGTCTTCAGTTATCGTTTTTACTTCAAAGTTATAACTTATAACTACATTATCCAACTTTTTAATGAGACCGTCCAAGACATCACTTGACTTTTCGCTTTTTGGAAAAACACGGTTGTTATCCTCCTGGATAAATTCAAAATCAAAAAGAGAAAACAAATCTTCATTTGTAAATGTATAAAAAGAGTGTTTAAGGAAATTTTTATTGTTAAAAGAATTCAACAACTGTTTTATTGGCTTGTTGTTGGTGATATTGCATCTTCCGCCACCGGTCAGCAGGAGTTTTCGACCAAGGGACGGATTCTTTTCAAGCAATATTACACTGGAGGAATTTTGACTGGCCGCAATTGCAGCCATCATTCCAGCAGGTCCTCCACCAATAACAGCTATATCATATTCTTTCATTTTAATCAAAAAAAGAAAATTTAAGGGGTTAATCTGTGTCTGTCTCTTGGGAAGAGTACACATTCACGGATGTTTTCAGAGCCGGTTAATACCATGGTTAACCTGTCGGCACCTACACCCCAACCTGCATGAGGAGGCATACCATATTCAAATGCTTTAAGATAGCTTCCAAATCCAGCAGGGTTTAATCCTCTTTCTTCTATTTGTTTTACGAGCAAATCGTATTGATGAACACGAGTAGCACCAGAAGATAACTCTAAGTTGTTGTACATTAAATCAAAGGCATGAGAGTATTTTTCATCGCCGTCTACAGGCATGACATAGAACGGTTTGATTTCACTTGGCCATCTGGTCAAGAAGTAGAATCCACCCATTGTGTCACCTAATGCCTTTTCAGCTTCACGAGACAAGTCTTCTCCCCATTCCATTTCAACATCTTTGGAGTTTACGATATCAAGTGCTTCATCATAGGTCACAACAGGGAAATCACCAGAAGGCACTTCAAGTTCATGGCCTAAAATGTCCAATTCATCAGCACAGTTTTCATTAACATCTTTCAATACCTGAATGATCATGTCGTTTAAGATTTTCATTACATCTTCATCGTCAGCAAATGATGCTTCTGCATCAATGGAAACAGCTTCGTTCAAGTGTCTTAAGGTATCGTGCTCTTCAGCCCTGAAGATTTGACCTATTTCGAATACCTTATCCATTCCACTAGCCATCATCATCTGTTTGTATAATTGTGGAGATTGGCCAAGGAAAGCCTCTTTTTCAAAGTATGTAATTGGGAATAATTCAGTTCCTCCTTCAGTAGCTGAAGCTACAAGTTTAGGAGTGTTAATTTCATAAAATCCATTATCATAGAAGAAATCTCTGATAGTATGGAACATTTGACCTTTAATTTTGAAAATTGCTGAAACATTTTCTTTTCTGATATCCAAGAATCTTGAATCTAATCTTGTATCAATTCCAGCTTTAACTTTTTCAGTTGGATCCATTGGTAAAGGCTGGTTAGCTAAGTTTAAAATTTTAACTTCTTTTGGTAAAATTTCAACGCCGTTTGGAGCTTTAGGAGCTTCCTGAGCAGTACCTTTAATAGCTACAACTGATTCTTTTCTTAAATTTCTTAATTCTTCTAATATTTCTGCTTCTACTTTTTTACTTGGAGCTGTAATTTGAACTCTACCAGTTACATCACGTAGAATTACAAACATGATTCCACCAAAGTCACGGATTTCATGTACCCAACCCATGACGGTAATGTCACTGCCTGCAATTTCAGAAGTGCATTCATTAGCGTAATTAGTTCTTCTCCAATCTTTTAATAAACCTTGCAAATTATTCACCTCGCGGTTTTAAAAAAATCAATAATAATGATAAATTTTCATTATAATTTTAGTTTAGTTTTAATGTTTAATAAACATATGTGAAATAGGAATAGGAAAAAAACTAGCTGAAAAAAATATTTTGAATTAAAAAATGAGTTATCAGATTTTAAAAAAATAAAAAAAGAAAAAATAATAAAAAATTATTATTTAATGAATTTAGTATCGTCCAGTTGACCGGTTTTAGCATCTACAGTGATTATACCCATATCCTGATTATTATGAGTACTGTCCACAATATAGAATTCGTAAGTGTCTCCGGATTGCTCATATTTGTCAATCTCATAGCCCTTTAAATTTATTAAGTACTGTTCTACAAGCTGTTTACAGTCTTCATATGAGTATTTAGGAGTATTACTGGATGAACTTGAAGATGGATTTGATGGGCTTGAACTAGGACTAGCTACTGCACCACCGCTTGATGAACCTGAAGAAGCAGGTTGGCTAGGACTTGAAGATGCAGGGCTTGAACTAGCAGAGCTACTTTGGGATGAACTTGGAGCATTGTTGGAAGAAGAACTGTCATTCATCAATTTTGTAGATACTTCATTAGCCAAATCATCACCGGATGAAGTAGTATTTTTACCGCCAGCAGCAGAAGTTGCATTACCAGTATCAGTAATTATCACATCATCAGCATTAGAATGGTCAGCTGAATCACTTATTGAATCATTTGAATAGACACCATCTGAATCAGGTATAAATTCAATATTTACAAACTGATTAGCATGAATTTCATTAAACTGATCTATTACAGGTACAATATTAAGTTGGAAAAGATTTAAATTGAAAATATTAGTATCCACATCAGCTATAAGAAGCATTATTAAATTGAAATCCTTATCTTTAGTCATAGTTGGAGGAGCAACATTTAAAACAGGAACAGGTTTTTGAGATTTGTGATTATCACTAAATACAATATTGTTTGCTATTTGAGTAGTAAGTCCACCATCTTTAGAACTGACTGAAACTCCTTCCTGACCATTAGTTACTAATATGTTTATTGTGTCACCTTTTTTAAATGCGACTGATTGCGGAGGTTGATTTTCAACAGGTACGATTTTCGAATTTTTAGTATTTTTCAAATAATTAATCATTGAATCATTGTTTTTGAATGTGTGAATAGTGACACCATATTTACTGTCCTTATACACACCATCCCCGGTTTTAACAAAATTAGAATCTGAAGGCACTGAAATCTTAATACCATCAAATACTTCTTGTTTCATTGACTGGTCGCTGCTTAAAACATTTGCACCGACTAAACCTACGGAAATGATACCAACGATTACAATAAGAAATAAGACATGAGTATCAATTTTCATTAACTTTCACCTAAATTATATTATGTATATAACTTATGTTTTTTATGATATAAATACTAAAACAAATAAATACAATATTAACAAAAAAATGCAAAAAAAGGTGTTATGGAATATGGTTAAATGTCCAAAATGCGGAAATGAAGCTCATGACAACCCATATTGTGCCAATTGTGGTACTAAAATCGAAAAGGAGATAATTTGTCCAGAGTGCAATCAAAAACTTGATGAATCAAGTGCATTTTGTCCAAACTGTGGCACAAAACTTGAAGATTCAGGTGAAGAAGAAAATAAAGACAACGAAAATGAAGCTTCACAAGAAAAAACTGAAGATAAAGAAGAAACCGATAAAAAAGATACCGAAGACAACAAAGAAGAAAGCAAAGACGAAGCTTCACAAGAAGAAGAAACCGATAAAAAAGATACCGAAGACAACAAAGAAGAAAGCAAAGACGAAGCTTCACAAGAAGAAGAAACCGATAAAAAAGATACCGAAGATGAAAAGGAAGAGCCTAAGGAAGAAATTAAAGAAACTACTTCAAATACAGATGATGGTGAAAAAGAGTATTGCCCATTTTGCCATACTGAAATTGATGATGAAACCGATTTCTGTCCGGAATGCGGAAAATCAGTAAATATAGACAAGCAGTCAATGAGCGGAATAAAAAATACAATAAACTTCAAAAACCTAATAGTATGTTCCATAATTTCCATCATACTTTCAGTATTTATTTCATTAATCTTTTGTTACATATTCGCAGGCATGCATGGAGATTACTATCCGATAGGATTCATAATAAGCTTGATTATAACCATAGGAATATTCGGATCATTTAAAGATATAATAAATGGCGGATTACTTGGAATTGTTACAGGACTTGTATTGGGATTATTAAGCAATTACATTGTTGAGCTTTCAAGCGGGTTCACCTTCAGTTACGAAATGCTCTTCGGATACTCCGCTGTAATATTCACAATATTCGGACTGATAATGGGAATAATTGCAGTAAAAATCCTAAGAAAACCAGTGAAAAAACTTATCGATGTCGATAAAATATTATAAATAGCTAAATTTAGCTATTTTTCAAATTTTTTTTGATCTAATTTTTTAACTATTTTTGCAGGAACGCCAACGGCAACCTCGTAGTCGCCAACATCTTTTGTAACGATGGCTCCGGCTCCCACAATGGCATATTCACCTATTGTCACACCAGGAAGAATACTTGCACCGGCACCAATCCATGCTCCTTTTTTGATATGTATCGGCTTGCAAAGCAAAACCTGTCTGTCATATTCATCATGATTATTTGAGAGCAATTGAACATTTGCCGCAAGCATTACATCATCTTCAATGGTAATTCCGCCACGTGCCATTGCAAGACAGTTGGAATTGATGAAAACATTGTTTCCAATCTTCAGTCTATCCAAGGCCGCACCGGACAAAGGCGCCTGAACCATTGAGTTTTCACCAATGTTATCACCAAAAAGCTCCTTTAATACTTCTCCATATTCAGGAGTCATTGGCATTGTATGATTAAGCCGAAAAAGAATTTCATTCATTTTAAAGGCTTCTTGCAGTTCCTCTTCAGAAAGATTATCCATATCTACTCGTTCAAAATCCATCAAATCACCATATACAATATATATTACATCCAATATTTAATAATTACCATTATATCCTATTTCCAATATAAAGCTACGATTCAAGTTAAATAATGATTTTTCTATGAAATAGATAAGTATTTAATATATTAAAAACATAAAATCCGATATTAATAAAATAAAAACTTTTAAGTTGGTTATAAATCAATTTTTCAAGAAAACAGCAATATTTCACTGATAAAGCAATGGAGGCAAAATATGGAGAAAAAATCATATCACGATTTTGAACTAATTTCAAGCGAAAAGGAAATTAATAATTTCATATCCCACAATAAAAATACACTGAAAATCCTTAAGGAATTAAAACCGCTATTGAAAAAACATTTTCCCAATTGTAATTATTCATTAGAGCTTTGTGAAAAATTAGGTTGGACAACAGAAACAAAATTACTATTAAATATAGAAGTTAGTGAAAAAATGTTTTTTAATGGAATGTTAAAGCATTTTAATGAAATTTACAAAGAAATAGAACCATTAATTGAAAATATTGAAAATACAGTTGTTCTGTTCCCAGTAATAAAAAACAAAAAATTTGAAAAGATGGATAACAATTCCGCAATAAATCTAATTGCACGAACAGCATACTTCAACAATTACAATGATGGGATAATTCAACGGGAAGTGAGTTTTAGAGAAATCCCCAAATCCCAACAGGAAAAGGAAATAATTGAATATTGCAAAACTCATGAAAATCCAAATATTTCAGACATTGTCTATGACCTGCAATTGCAGCTTTTTGATGTGGATGACATATTAACAGAACTGGAAGAAAAAGGAATTGAAATGAATGTTAAATATTAGGTGATTAGATGGGGACTTATGTTAAAAAAGGAGATAAAATTAAAGGAGAAAGGATACAATGTGAAGCAAGGAAAATTAGCAATCCTGTTCCCATTCCAAAAAGTGGCCGTCACAAAACGCAACAAATAGTTATACGAAACAATGCAGAATGTGTGATTAAAAAAGAATCAAAACATAATAAATAAAAAGAAAGTTTATAAGGACATTACTTATAAACTTATTTCAATCTTGTTTTGAATGAATTTGCATGTGCAAAGAATCCTTCATATTCAGCAATCGGGACTGAAGTTTTTGATAATTCCTTAAGGCCTTCTTTTGTTAATCTTTGAACAGTCGGTTTTTTGATGAAAGCCTCTGTTGAAAGACCGGAATACATTTTGGCTCCTCCTCCGGTAGGCAAAACATGGTTTGTTCCGGATCCATAATCACCTGCTGCAACTGGGGAATATGAACCTAAAAATATTGAACCTGCATTGTTAATGTGTGATAATGTCTCGTCATCGTCTTTAGTGGATATTATTAAGTGTTCTGGAGCGTATTCATTTGTAACATAAATTGCCTCATCCATTGTGTTTGTGATAATGATTTTTCCGCTTTTGGACAATGACTCTTCAATAATTTCACGCCTTGGTGCTATTTGGGTTAATTGATTAACAAATTCATCTGTTTTAATTGCCAAATCTTTGCTATCAGTTACCAGGAAACATGAAGCGTTTGGGTCATGTTCTGCCTGTGCCAAAATATCAGTTGCTAAAAATTCAGGATTTGCACTATCATCAGCCAATATCAACACTTCTGATGGACCTGCAGGAAACTCGATATCTACTTGACCATATACCAATTTTTTTGCTGCAGTAACGAATATATTACCTGGACCTACAATTTTTTCTACTCGAGGTATTGATTCGGTACCATATGCAAGTCCTGCAATTGCCTGAGCACCACCAACTTTGTAAATCTCATCAGCACCTGCGATGTCAGCTGCAACCAGAATTGCATCTAAAATTTTTCCATCTTTTTGAGGCGGAGTCACACAGACCACTTTTTTTACGCCAGCAATTTTTGCAGGAATTACAGTCATTAATATTGATGAAGGGTAAGCCGCACGACCACCAGGAATATAACATCCAGCAGAGTTAATCGGCCTTACAATTTGACCTGCAACTATTCCAGGATTTACCTCCAATTCCCATTCAGATGGAATTTGTTTTTTATGAAATTTTTCAATATTTGATGCGGCTTGTTTCAGTGCAACAAGTAATGAATCATCTAAAGTATCATAAGCCTCTTCAATTTCATCTTTGGATACTTTCAAATTTTCTATTGTAACCCCATCAAACTTCTCGGTATATTCACGAATAGCATCATCCTTATTTAATTTAACGTTGTTTAAAATATCAGAAACTATGTCCAGTACCTTGTTTACATCTTCTTCTGATCTTTTGATTGTTTCGGTTAAATCTATTTCAGAATAATTTAGTATTTCCATTTTAACACTACCTCATAATAGCGCCTGTATCTGCTGAGTGAACTAATTTTTGATATATTGCTAACCACCCATCAACATCACTTTCTGGGTGTTCAATAGATTTTAATCTTTCTTCAATTTCTGCATCGGAAAGTTCAACATTAATGATTCTATTGTTAATGTCAATTTCAATTATATCACCGTTTTGTATTGCGGCAATTGGTCCGTCTTCTCTTGCTTCTGGAGATACATGCCCTATGCAAGGCCCTCTTGTTCCACCGGAGAATCTTCCATCAGTTATTAATCCCACATCCTTGATGTTCATTCCAGCAAGGGCAGATGTTGGATTTAACATTTCACGCATTCCAGGACCTCCTTTAGGACCCTCATATCTGATTACGACAATATCTCCCTCTTCAATTTCATGGTCAAATATAGCCTTGGTTACATCTTCTTCAGAATTATAAACTTTTGCAGGGCCTTTAAGATGCATTAGATGGTCTGCTACAGCACCTTTTTTAACGACACTACCATTTGGAGCCAAATTACCTTTCAAAATAGCAATTCCGCCATCTTCATGTACTGGACTGTCCAATGTATGAATGACATCGGTGTTTTTGTTTTCAACAGTTTCCAGGTTTTCCCTAATTGTTTTTCCGGTTACTGTCAATTGACTGGTATCGATTTTATCTCCCAAAGTCTTTAAAACAGCCTGAATACCACCGGCCAGGTGCAAGTCCATCATTGAATCTTCACCGGCAGGAGATATAAGTGTAATATGCGGAACTTCTCTTGATATCTTATCGAACAATTCCAAATCAACATCTATGCCATCAACTTCACTGGCAATGGCTGGAATATGTAATGCAGTATTGGATGATCCTCCCAAAGCCATGTCAACAGCGATGGCATTATTGAATGCCCCTTGTGTTAAAATATCTGATGGCCTGATATCGTCTTCAACAAGCTTTAAGATTTGTTTTCCGGATTCAAATGCAATCTGATTGTTTTCATCTGTTCTTGCATGGGTTGTAGCACAGGTCGGAAGGGACAAACCAAATGTTTCTGTAATACATGCCATAGTATTTGCAGTAAATAGACCGGAGCAGCTTCCAGCTCCAGGACAGGCACATTTTTCAAGTTCTTTGACTTCTTCTTCAGACATTTTACCGGCAGAATAAGCACCAACAGCTTCAAATACAGTAATCAAATCTGCAGGTTTTCCATTATATTCACCGGATGCCATCGGCCCGCCAGTAACTACAATTGAAGGTACATTTACTCTCGCAGCACCCATAATCATTCCAGGAACTACCTTATCACAGCTTGGAATCAATACAAGCCCATCAAATGCATGGCCTTTGGTCATGGACTCAACGGTTGCAGCAATTATTTCACGTGAAGGGAGGGAATATTTCATACCTTCATGATTCATACTGATTCCGTCACATACTGCCATGGTGTCAAATTCGAATGGAATACCTCCGGCAGCGATAATTCCTTCTTTTACAAACTCGACCAATTCCCTTAAATGGATATGACCTGGAACAATGTCTGTAAAACTGTTAGCAATTCCGATGAATGGCTTTTTAAAATCGTCATCATCTAAACCGCAAGCTCTTAAAAGAGATCTGTGTGGAGCTCTTTGAATTCCTTTTTTAACATTATCACTTATCATTTAATCACACAATTTAATTTAATCATTAATATTTATCTCGTTCATGACTTTTATAATATTGTAAATGAAAAAAATGTTGAATATGATTTGTGATATGTAGATTAATCATTTGAATTAATAATATGAGAATGAGAACTACAATAATTATGAAAAAACCCATTATTAAAACAATGGAATTGTAGTAAAACTATGAAATTTTTAAACGTGCATATCATTAAACATGCATTAATGTTTTCATCAAAAAATAAAAAAAGTATGGGAAAATTAATTTCCCATTGTGTTTCTAATCTTTTCTTCTTAAAGTTACACCTGCAATTGTAAGGAGCGCTAAAAGAACCATTACAATTGGATTACCTGTAGCATGCATTTTTGGAGTTTGTGAAACACCATCTGCATTATGTTCTTCTTCTGGAGTATCATTGACCATTATATCGGCTGTGTCGTTGTTATTGGAAAGGTCACTATCATAAGTATCAGATGTGACACTTGCTTTAACAATTACAATACCTCTTTTCAATGCTTCAGTGTTAAGTATAAGAGTTACCTCTTCACCCGGAGCTAAATCTCCAATAGTCCAAATTCCAGTTTCAGGATCATAAGTACCTTTAGAAGGAATGAAATCTAAAAGTCTTAATTCATCAGGTATTTCAATAAATGCATTAGTGTTAACTGCTGTGTCAGGACCGTTATTTACAACTGTGATAGTGATTTTAACTTTATCACCAACAGTTACATCAGTCCTATCAGGGTCAACAGTGATTACTAAATCCGCTTCTGGAGGAACTGTAATTGACTCATTGCAGTGATTATTTGCTTCATTAGGATCATATGTGTCTGAAGTGACATCCGCCAAATTAACTATTATCTTATTAGTAGTTGCTACTAAAGTTTTAATTTTTAAAGTTACAGACTGTCCACTTGACAAATCTCCTACATTCCAAATTCCAGTTTTATAATCATAATTATTCAATGAATCATCTGAAACATAAATTAAACCTTCAGGTAATTTATCTGTTACTACAGTGTTTATTGCAGTATCTGCACCCTTGTTAGTAACAGTTATAGTCCAAATGATGTTATCGTTTTTATGTGGGATTGTATTAGAGACTGATTTAGTTATTTCTAAGTCAGCTTCGGGCACGACAATTAATGAATCATCATTATGATTATTACTTTCATCTGGATCGTAGGTATCTGATTTAACTTTAACATTATTTACAATAGTCACATTGGAAGCGTCCACTAAAGTTTCAATCCATATTGTAGCAGTTTCTCCACTTGCAATATCTCCAATAGTCCATACACCGGTTTCAGGGTTGTATGCTCCAGTTGAATTATCTGTAATGTAAATTAAACCTTCAGGCAATATATCAGTTGCAATCGCATTAACAGCAGTATCAGGCCCATCATTAATGACTGAGATGTACCATTTTACAGTATCCTTATTATGACAATCTATTGGATTAAAGATGTCAATTATTAAATCAAAGTCATTTAATTTAATCACAAATAAATCTGCAACTGGAATAGGATTGATAGTACAGTCAACAGTTGCGTTAGTACCATGAGGACCGACAACAGTTAAATTGTTAGTCAAATCACCAATATCATCAACAAAGACTTTAACAGTTATTACAGCACTGGATTTGGCTGAAATATTTGTAATGGTCCAAGTAATAACTTGACCGTCTACAACTTCTTTAATCAAATCAGCACCATCGACTTTTAAAGTTTCATTAAATATTAAGCCAACTGGTAAACTGTCTATAACAATCAACTCATCGACATAGGCATTATTTCCAGTGTTTTTGATTGTTAGATAATATTCGACAAATTCCTTATTGTACGGTTTTGTAGTATTTACTGTTTTTTCAGGGACAGGTAAAGGAACTATTTCGACTGTTTTATTTGCATCGTTGTTAGTGTAATCCCAGTCTTTCTCATCACAAGATGCGTTAACATTATTTGTAATGTCACTTGCAGGAGTCTTAGCATAGGAATTAATCACTAAAGTTACATTTGTTCCATTAGCCAAATTAGGAATGATCCAAACACCGGTTTCATTATCATAAGTACCGCCAGTAACAGTACAGTTGATAAATTCAAACTCTTCAGGAAGCAACTCACTTAATTTGACATTTGTTGCATTGGTACCGTTGCCCGCATTGGATATGGTTATTGTCCAGACAGCAACATCATCAACAAAGTACTCATCCTTATCACTAGTAATGTTAACAGAAATATCAACAATAGGAACAGGATAAACAGTACAGTTAACCATAATTTCTTTACCATTAGGACCAACAACAGTCAGATTATTAGTCAAATTACCTAAACCGATAATTTTAACTCTAACAGTAATGACAGCACTACCTTTAGTGACATTAGTTAAAACCCAAGTAATGACCTGACCTTTTTGGTCTTCACTAAGTTTAACAGCACCATCAATGTTAACAGTCTCAAGGAATTGTAAACCAACAGGCAAACTATCAATAACAGTCAAATTATCAGCATAATCAACACTGCCAACATTAACAATAGTCAAATTATACTCAATCACGTCATGATAATAAGGAGTATCATTATTAACAGTTTTAACTGGATAAGGAAGAGGAACAATACTAACGGATTTATTTGCATCATTATTAGTGTAATTCCACTCATCTTCAGTACAATTAACATTAACAGCATTATCAATATTATTTTCAGGAGTTACAGCTTTGGAATAGACTGTAAATGTAATATTAGTACCGTTACCCATAAATGGAATAATCCAATCGTCAGTTAAATCATAAGTGTTACCGTTACTGTCAGTACAATTAATGAATTCGAAATAACCAGATGGGAATAAATCCTTCAAGGTAACATTAGTTGCATT
>NZ_OMWD01000044.1 GCF_900314695.1 uncultured Methanobrevibacter sp.
CAGATAAAGGAATTTTAAAAAGATTCAATCTAAAACTAAAGTATTGGGATGAGGACAATGCGATTTACTAAAAATCACTTAAGTTATTGAAAGTGCCTATTTATAATATTGGAAAAACTTTTTAATAATTAAATGATAAAATAATAGTGGTATGAAAATTTTCTAATTTTCATTTTAATATTAATTTTATAGGAGTTATTAAATGACTTGTAGTATTTTAGTTGGTGGTGCATGGGGTGATGAAGGTAAAGGAAAATGTATCACTTACCTTTGTGATAATGATAAGCCAGATATTATCGCTCGTGCAGGAGTTGGGCCAAATGCAGGCCACTCTGTCGAATTTAATGGAGAAAAATATGGATTAAGGTTAACCCCATCAGGTTTTGTACATACTGATGCTAAACTCATGATCGGTGCTGGTGTTTTAGTAAATCCTGATGTATTGTTTAGTGAATTTGAAAACCTGAAAAAGTATAATGTTAAAGAAAGAATGTGCGTTGATCCTAGATGTGCAATAATTAATGAGGATCACATGACTCGTGATAAATCTTCAGAACATTTAGCTAAAAAAATAGGAAGTACTGGTTCTGGCTGTGGGCCTGCAAACTCAGACCGTGTAATGAGGACAATAGAGCTTGCAAAAGATATTCCAGAACTTGAAGAGTATATTACTGACGTGTCAATGGCTTGTAATGAAGCTATTGATAATGGTGAGAACGTATTTATTGAAGGGTCACAGGGTTTTGCTCTTTCACTTTACTATGGATCATATCCATATGTAACCAGTAAAGATACCACCGCATCAACATTCGCTGCTGATGTGGGAGTCGGACCAACTAAAGTAGATGAAGTAATCGATGTATTTAAAGCTTATATTTCCCGTGTTGGAGAAGGTCCATTCCCAACAGAAATGACTCAGGAAGAAGCTGAAAGCAAAGGTCTTGAAGAATATGGTGTAGTAACTGGAAGACGTAGAAGAATAGGTTACTTTGATATGGAACTTGCAAAGGAATCCTGCAGAATCAATGGTGCAACTCAAATTGCTCTTACTTGTGTTGATAGGTTATTTGACTGTGCACGTGTCCAAAACTACGATGAATTGTCTGTTGAGACTAAAGCTTTCATTGAAGATATCCAAACTGAAACTGGCGTGCCGGTAACCATTATTTCTACTGGACCAGATTTAAAAGATACAATTGATTTAAGAAAAGAATTGTTATAAATTCTTTTTCAACTCTCTTTTTTTTATAATAAATGTGGTATTGATTACCATAGTAATCACTAGCTGTTGAATATATTGTCATTTGGATGTTTTTCGGCAATATTTTTTAATTTTAAATAAACGTTAAAATACAATAAGCTACATAATTATTAATATATTTAATTTAAAAGGTAGTTTAAATGAATGAATTGATGTGTGAAATGTGTGGAAGCAACATGGTTATAATCGAAGGCGGATTTTATGTCTGTCAAGCTTGCGGTACTAAATTTCCCATTAACGACTCCAAAACAGGTGAAAATCACCAATTTGGTGGTGAATCTTCTGCAGAATTAGATAATTTATATGAACTCGCAAGAAGAGCACGTGACAATGGAGACAGTGAGTTTGGATTCAAATATTACAGTGAGATTCTGATAAAAGAACCTAACGACTGGGAAGCTCAATACTATGTGGGTTACTTTAGAGCATTTTTAAATGATTTTTTGGATGAAAATGCAATTGATGATTTTTACAATTCAACTGCATCCGCAGTATCAATTGTTGAAGGCATTGATGATGTTGAAGAGAAAAACGATGCGATAAGTCTGTTTACAGATGAAACATTTGGGCTTGTCGATAGTTTTTACGAATCATATTTTGAAGAAATGGAATATGAATCTCCTGATGGTGAGTATTATACATGGTATGTCAATGTTCTTTTAGAATTATGCTATCTATTAAATTATTATGGTGATTTGGTTGAGAACGTAACTGATGATACATATCAGGATGCTATGGACTCTTGGATTTATTCCATAGACCTTCACACACCAATGTATAGTCACATAGGCTTTTTTGATAAGGGTGATCATGATAAATATATAGATGATTATGTTGAAAAAATACGGGAATATGATCCTGATTATCAAAAACCTAAACCTAAAAAACTATTTGGTATAATATAAAATATATGGAGGAATTAAATGGTTGAACTTTTAAAAGTAATTAAATTTGAAGGAGACAAGGACACTTTAGTCTGGAAACATCCTGCCGAAGATTTCAACACACATTCAAAACTAATTGTTCATGAATCTCAAGTAGCAATATTTTATAAAGACGGAAAGGCTTTGGATGAATTTGGTCCTGGAAAATACACTTTAGAAACTGGAAACATACCTATTTTGAGGGCACTTATTGATCTTCCTACAGAAGGAGTAAGCCAATTTCATTGTGAAGTTTATTTCATCAACAAGGCAACATCATTAAATGTAATCTGGGGAACAAGCAGCCGTTTTCCAGTTATTGAACCAACATTCCAAATACCGATAAATGTTGGTGCATCAGGTGCTATGGACATTGTAATTGATGATGCTAAAAAATTCATGGTAAATGTTGTGGGAACACAAACATTCAACACAATTGATCAAGTTACTGATTATTTCAAAGGCAAAATCACCACTAAGGTCAAAAACTATCTGTCAAAAATAATGTCTGAAGTAAGCTATTACAATATTACACAGCATCTGGAAGAAATTTCAGAGGCATTACATGAAAAATTGAAAGAAGATTTTAAGGAATATGGTGTAAATCTCGTTACATTTTACATATCCAATATTGTTGTTCCTAAAGAAGAAACCAAAAAACTTGAGGATGTATTGAACAAAAAAATGGAATATGGTACTCTAGGATTCAATTGGGCTGATGAACAAATGGCTGATGTCGCTAAAAAATATGCGGAAAATCCTGGAAATAAAAGTGGCGTTAATGGTATGGTGACTGGTTTTCCTATGGCTATGGCTTTTGGCCAAATGTTGGGAAACAATGTTGGTGGAAACATGTCTGGAGGATTGTTTGCGGCTGGTCAGAACTTCGGAGCTAACCAACAACAAGCAAGTCAGGAACAACAACCAGTTAGTAATGAACCACAAGGTGATGCAGTATTTTGTACCAAATGTGGCAACAAATTAGCCCCTGATGCAATGTTTTGCTCTAAATGTGGAAACAAGGTACAGCAAGAGCTAAAATGCAGCAACTGTGGAAGATCACTTGAACCCGGTGACATGTTCTGTTCAGGATGTGGTCATCCTACTAATGAATAGATGAAATAATATTTTCATCATTCATTTTCACTAGTAAGTCCATCACCAGTCTATGTGTTGATTATGCAAGAAAATATTCTTGAATGTTCAACCTATAAGTCCCATCATGACTAGAATTAAAACAGATGCATCTGTCATCAGATGAGACAAATAAGATGCGAACAAGTTTTTAGTTTTTAAATAGACATATAAATGAAATATTGAACCTGCTCCTTGAATCACCAGTACTGAGAGAATAGTTGTGCTAGGTTCTAAATGTATCAAACCAAAAAAGATTAATGTAAATATGGATGATACTATAATTGATAATCTGCGATTGGAAGTGTATTTGAATAAAACCCTCAATAAGAACATCAATGGAATGAATTTTATTAATTCTTCAGCCATCATGGAAAATATCAAAGATACAATTGTAACAATATTCGCATTGCTATTTCCAACATCTGGAATGCCCCAAGTACCTAATAGATTGGTGAGTATACTTGAATAAACAATATATGCCAAACACATCAATACTGCAAGAATAAGTTCATTTTTTGTTGGTTTTTGAAAAAACAAGGAATAATCCCAATTTGAAAAGTATAACAATGGAATTAACAATATCAGAAGGAAAGATATGCTGCCTATTATTTCATTTGAAAAAACGCTGACGAATCCGTTAGCATAATATGCAACAGGAATGCATATTAACAATACCAACCATCCAATCTTGGACATCTTCGGATTCTCATTATAATATGGAAAGTCTCTATTATTATCTAAATTTAACATTAAAAACACCTTGATTGATTTGAAGATAGGATTTCAAATTGGATACATGATTATATTTCCTAAATAAATCCGTTCTAGAATATATAATAGATATGTTTTACAATTATCTTAAACTTTATTAATTCTTATTTTTAAATAATTTTTTATGTATAAAGATATGATAATCGTTAGGGGAGCAAAAGTTCATAATCTAAAAAATATTGACGTTGATATTCCGCTTGGAAAAATTGTGGCAATTAGCGGAGTTTCCGGAAGCGGCAAATCATCGCTTGCTTTGGGTGTATTGTATTCTGAGGGGTCTCGAAGATATTTGGATGCTTTGTCAACTTATACTCGTCGCAGAATCACACAATCTCAAAAAGCTCAGGTTGATTTGGTCCAATATGTTCCTGCATCTTTGGCTCTTCATCAAAGACCTGATATTCCAAATATTCGATCTACTTTTGGAACTTCAACAGAACTTTTAAACTCTCTAAGGTTATTATATTCACGGTGCGGTAACTATTTTTGTCCAAATGGGCATATGCAGGAGCCAACTTTAAATGTGGCTCGTGAAATTCCATTGAAATGTCCTGAATGTGGTGAAGAGTTCTATGGTCTTGGGGCTGAGGAATATGCATTCAATTCAGATGGAGCATGTCCGTCATGTAGTGGTACAGGTTACATTCGTGATGTGGATGGTGCTAAATTAGTGTCTGACGAGTCAAAAACATTGGAGGAAGGTGCCGTTGACGCATGGAATCAGTTTGGTATTTCTTGGATGTATCATGTTGCAGGAGAGCTTGGTGTAAGGGTGGATGTTCCATTTAATGAATTAACAGATGATGAAAAGGATATTGTTTATAATGGTCCGGCAGTTAAAAAATATATAAATATTCCTTCCAAAAACGGTAAGCTGTTTGAATTGAATGCGGAATATAGAAATGCTCATCGAGCTATTGAAGAGGCTTTGAAAAATGCAAAAACCGAAAAGGGACTGACAAAAATTAATAAATTCTTAACAACTAAAGTTTGCAGGGATTGTGAAGGTACTAGATTAAATTTCAAAGCTAGACAGACATTATTGGGTGGAATCAATATATCTCAAGCTTGTGAAATGAATCTGAAAGACTTGGTTTCATGGGTTAAGGATGTGGTGAGAGAATTGCCTGATAATGTACGGGAAATGGCGGAGGATATAACTGAGGAATTCATGGACAATGCAAAGATTTTGCTTGATTTGGGTTTAGGTTATATTTCCCTTGATAGGCCGTCAAATACATTGTCCACTGGAGAATTGCAAAGAGTTCAGCTTGCAAAAACATTAAGAAATAGGACGACTGGTGTTCTATATGTTTTGGATGAACCTTCAATAGGTCTTCATCCCAATAATGTTGATGGTCTCATTAATGTTATTAAAAGATTGGTTGATGATGGAAATTCAATTATTTTGGTTGACCATGACACAAAGATATTGAATATTGCTGATTACATGGTTGAAATGGGTCCTGAAGCTGGTGCTGATGGAGGAAATATTATCGCACAGGGATCTTTAGATGAAATCAAGAAGAATTCTTCATCTCAAATCGCTCCATTTTTAACAAACTCTGAAAATGTTATTGTGAGGGAAAAGTCTTCGGATATTTTTGAGAATGGTGAAATTCGAATTAAAACAAATGAGATACACAATGTTAAGGAAATGGATGTTGGAATGCCGAAAGGAAAATTGACAGTAGTCAGCGGAGTTTCCGGGAGTGGAAAGACCACTCTACTTTTGGAAGCATTATACCCTGCTGTTAAATCATATATTAATGATGAAAAACTGCCTGATGGAGTTTATGATATTGATTGTGATGGAATTAAAAAGATTGATTTGATTGACAGCGTTCCGATTGGTAAAAATGTCAGAAGCACTGTTGCAACATATTCAAAGGTTTTAGATGATTTGAGGCGTGAATTTGCTAAACTAACGGATGAATATAAAATGTCTGATTTTTCATATAATACTGGAAAACTAAGATGTGAAACTTGCAATGGTACTGGAAGTGTGTCAATGGATATACAGTTCCTGCCTGATGTTGAATTGACATGTCCTGATTGCGATGGACTCAGATACAGCAAAAAAATTGAAGAGGTTAGATATAATAGTCTTTCTTTATCGGATATTATGAGTTTAACAGTTGATGAGGCATTGGAAGAATTATTTGGTCTTAAAAAAGTTACAAACAAACTGCAAAAACTTTCTGATTTGGGCTTGGGTTATCTGACCTTGGGTGAAGCAACTCCAAGTTTATCTGGGGGTGAGGCACAAAGACTCAAATTAGCTTCTGAAATTGGAAAATCCCAAAGAAATTCAATATTCATATTCGATGAACCAACAATAGGCCTTCATCCTTTGGATGTAAAAGTCTTAATTGATGTTTTCAATCATTTGATTGAAAAGGGTGCAACGGTAATCGTAATAGAACATGATTTGGATTTGATAGCTAATGCAGATTATATTGTTGATATTGGAATAGATGATGACAATAGTGGCGGAGAGATTCTGGCCAAAGGTAGTCTGAAAGATATAATTGAATCTAAAAAAAGTTTAACAGGTAAATATTTGGCTGAAAAAGAGTTGTGGGATGGTTTGTAATTCAAAAAAATATTGTTTAAAGTTCATTTAGTGAAAATGAACTTAAATCTAATAAATCAAATGTTAATATTTTCGGAGCAACAGTTACTTTTCCAACTCCGGTTATTATTTTATATGCTTCAAAAGCTTCAAGACATCCGATTAAATTTGGTGTTGGTCCAATAACTGGAGGAACACCTGAAGTAACATTTTTCAAATCGCCGATGACATCTTCAGTTAATTCCTTGCCGAGTGAAGGCAAGTTAAACATTTCTTCATAACTTTTGTCGCTATTCGGTAAAAATACTGTAACTTGACCTAATGTTCCATGAATTGCACCATGAATGTAGGGAATTCCAAGCTCATTGGCTTTTCGTGATACGATGACTCTTGTTAAGACATTATCAAGAGCATCAATAACAATATTGGAGTTTCCAATTACTTTTTCAATATTGTTCTGGTCAACATGTTCATTGAATATTGTAGTTTTTACGTAGGGATTGATTAATCTGACTTTTTCTGCTGCTACACTACTTTTATCAAGTCCCAAATCGGAAATTGTAGCTAATGTTTGACGATTTAAATTTGATAAGTCAAATGCATCCTTGTCAACTAGAACGAGTTCTCCAATACCCATTCTTGCAAGCATTTCGATAGTCTCTCCACCAATTCCACCACAGCCGATTACTGTGACTTTCGCATCTTTGAATCTTTGTTGTTCGCTTCTTGTTACTATGCTCATTTGACGTGATGCAATTTCCCAATATCCATCACCGATATATCTTGTTGGCATTTTATCACCTATACGTTTCTCCGCAATTTTTTCAATATTTCCATAAATTCATTAAGCGCAAGGTCATAATTTTCAAAATCATGGCCTTCAATTAATCCGTTTTCATAAATAGTAATGTTTTCCAATTCTATCTTTTCACTTGATTCGGATATAATGTCTTTAATTTGTTTTTTGGTATTTTTGATGTTGACTGAGAATGGGAGTTGGTATGAGAATGAATCTTGTGAAAAGTCGATTGCAATTGTGTCATCATCATCAATTGGTGATAAATTTAAAACAACTTTTTTAAAACCTTGTCCTTTTAATTCGTCATTTATCTGTTTAAATTGTTCATTATGGAAAATTTCATTAATCTTGTCAACTTCAATAATACCAATTTCTCCTAAATCTCTAACTTTCACGATTTCGCAGTTAGTTCTATCTAAAATAAAATTTTCACAGTAGCTAATTCTTTCAATCTTTTCTTTAGTCGTACGTGTATTTGTTGGGATTCTAGTTGCAAGACATGTGGTGGATTTGGAATAAGGAATATTGTGACTGTCCAGATATTTATGAATTTCTTTAGATGTTAAATTTGCTGTAATTAATGGTGTCTCAAATCCTTTTTCATAAGTGATTAAAATCCCGGGTCTATCGCAAACTAGATCGCTGATATTGTTTCCATCACAAATATATTCAAATCCTTTTTCTTTTGCAATGCTTTTAATTTTTGTATACATCAAATCTCTGCATGTAAAACAGCGTTTTGCATCATTGGATAGGAAATATTCGTTTTCATAAAAGTTAATATCAACTATTTCATGTTCGATTCCAAAATGTTTGGCCATTCTTTCGCTATGTTCCAAAAAATAAGTTGGCATTAAGTGATTGTTGATGGTAATGGCCAATGTATCTTTAGAAACTTTAGAAGATAAATAAGCTATTAGTGTTGAATCGGCACCGCCTGAAAAACCAACAGCTACTTTTTTATCCTTTAAAATGTTTTCAACGATTTTAATTTTATCTTCTAAATCCATCTTATCCCTTTCAAAATAATTAATGTGTTGATATTCCAAATTCATTAATATTTTTTGTTTTATTTATATTTTAGATTTTGGAGTCATGCACAATGAAATGCTTCAGGAAAAATATAACAATAGTTATTTTTTCCATAATTAATTAATTGTTAAATTGATATATAAATGTTTTGAAAAAGTCATGTTATCTTTTAGCAATCACTACTAAAATATAATCATTTTCTTTTTTAAAGATTTCAACACTTTTAAATCCTGCATTAAGCAAATATTCTTTTAGTTGTGATGCATTATAAACACTCATTCCTTCAACTGTTGCTAACCATTTTTCATCATCGGGGTGGGTTCCATCTGTTCCCTGTGCAATCATGAATCGTCCATCAGGTTTGATTATCCTGAATACTTCTTTAAATGTTTCACCAATATCTGGCCAGAAATATATGGTTTCAAAAGCACTCACTAAATCATATGTATCATTATCAATGGGCATATCACTGACGTCCGCTTGAATTATATTGCATCTTCCATTATCGGCCGCTTGTTGGTTTTGCTTAATTGAAGCCTTCACAGAAACTTCAGAATAATCCAATCCGTCCACATTCGCTGTAGTCAGTTTAAGGAATTTTTCAATATTGACTCCACCACCACAACCGATATCCAATATTCTGTCGTTTTCGTTAATGTCTATGCATTCAAAAGCGAATTCGGATATGTGCTTGTGGTTTTCATTCATATTTCTAATTGTTTGAATGCCTTCTTCACCATGGGGTTTCATGCATTGGGTAATTTTTTGATCTACCATAATCAGACCTTCAATATTTTGCATATGGTAATAGTTTGGTACGACAATTGTTAAAAAATTAATGTTAATCTAAAAAGGCACTTTCAAAAACTTGTGTGATTTTTTTCTTTTTTATTTTTTACGTTCCAATGATTTAGTTTTAGCATGAATCTTCTTAGAAGGCCTTGTTCTATTTTCATTGTTCTTTTTATGTGTTTTGGAAATACTTTTTGAAAGATATTTTCGATTTTATTGTTCGTTGAGGGAATATTTGTATTTTCAAGGTGTGTCGTCAATTTTTGAAAGTAGGAAATGATAAATTTATCCACGATTTTGATTGTAAAGTTATTTTTTGAATATTTTTTATCCAATAGTTGATTTCGTAGATTTTTAGCATCATTTAAGTTTTTTGCATCAAGTATTTTAAAAATGTGCTTTTTTAAATCAATTAACTCATTGAATTCTTCT
>NZ_OMWD01000045.1 GCF_900314695.1 uncultured Methanobrevibacter sp.
AAATATATTATTGCACCTATTATGAAAACAAGTATAGGCTTGTACCATCTGTATTTTTCAAAAGTTCTTGGAAATGTTATATATTCTGAAATCTCTTTAACTGTCATATGGACATATTTCTATTTATTTGCATATAATGTTATAGGAATAATATGTTTTATAGGTGTTTTTGTGAAAATTATTCGTTAGATAAAATCTGATTTTTCAAGAATTTCAGTGACTGCCAAATATTAAATTATATCATTTATGAAAATCTTTTTTATTCTTCTGGATAATCAAGCCACAATTGCTCCTCTTCCAATATTGGAACTTCTATTTCATCACTATAATGACCAATTCCAAGATCTAAAAGTTCTGCTACTTTATTTGTACCACATACATATAAATCATATACATAATGGATAAGGTTTGCAGCACCATTATTTTTATTCGCCTTAAAGAGTTTGAATAGTTCTTCTTCTGAGGGATCTAAATCAAGCCCTCCAAAACTGTGCAATTCTTTTAAATTATCAGAAAATTCTAGTTCAAGTATTTGTTCAAAAACATCTTCTTCAGATATTCCCATTAAATAATCACTTTGACATAGGAAATAAATCCATCCGGTTTCGCCATTATCTGCTTTGTATTTTACAGCTGAAACACCAATTGCAGTAGGACCATGGTCTTTTCTTTGGTGGGGTTTAGCATCTTCAATAAAATATCTTGTCATTTAAATTCTTCCTTTTTACTTTAATTAATATTTTAATGTAGTTAATAATATGTGTTTATTTTTTTATAATCATTTGGTTTTGAAACAGTTTTATATATCCATATTTCAAATCATATTAATTATCTGAAAACCGGCATGTTAATGTAAAAATAGGTATATTAAATTGAAAGATAAATCGTATCTATTAATTATATGTGTTATTTTTACTTGGAAAATTGTTGATTATTTAATGTATTATTCATCATAAATATATGATAATTTCATATAATTGAAATAATAAAATATTATATTAATTATTATATACAGGTTGTAATAGCTATGGCTAATGTTAATAATACTTCATCATACATGGATGAAGACAAAAAGCAAATTATTAAAGAGTCTAATTATACCTATAGGGATGCTCTTGAAGTTTCAGCTTATCTCATTGAAGTAGGAAAGTTTGAAAGGTTGTACAAAGAAATGCAAATCCATGACTTACAAAAAGAACTTGACAAAATGGATGAATAAAACTTCAAAACAAAAATCTCAGGTAATAACTCTTAAGATAAACTATTTTTGATTGTAAATGTAATACAAAAAATTATTATTACTTTTATATTTTTTTTCATTATATTGGATTGTAGCGAGAGCATTTAATTACAAATATTTGTTAGTTACATTACAACAGATCTCGCTAAAAAGTAGTAGATAATTCATTTACTTTTTAATCATTTTGTTCGTATAGTATAGAACAAATTTCACTAAAAGTAGTAGATAATTTAAAGTGCGTTATGCCAACAGCAACATGAAGCTGGTCAAAAGGAACCAAAAGTTGCATAATCCAAATTCACCTTTGCTGATTGGTGAGGTTAAAGAGGGTGATGTTGTAAAAGAGGTTAGGGAACCTAGCTATATTTATTCACAGCAAAGATTAATTTGATTAGTTGTCTCATTTCTATTTTTAATCAATTTTTATATTTATCAATAATTAGGTGTAAATATTTGTAAAAATTATAATAAATTTTCATTATATAATTTAAAATATTGTTAGATGGTATGAAAAGATAATAACATAAATGATAGTTCTTTCAAAAAATAAAATATTGTTTTTAATATTCACTATATGCATTTACAAAAAAATATAAATTCGTTCATATAAAAATAAAAATATGCATGAAGAGATAGATTTGGTTTCACAACCCAAAAGTTCATTTTGGAAATTAAGCATCCCCATAATAGTTTTTTTGTATTTTTGATGCAATTTATGGTATTGTTGATATGCTGTGGGTTTCACAAATAGGCATAGAGGCATTTTATCTAAATGATGCAAGAATACCATGACCTCTTCAAGGTCGTGGATGAATTGAAGTTGGGTTATACCTTTGTGAATTGTTATTTATTGGGTTTCATTTGTCATGATAATTGATTTTAATATTTTTTTTGTATGGGTATTTGTAATTCAGTGTACTTTCAGTTTTTTTTGGGGGCATTTATTTTTGTATTTTTTTTTGATATGTATCACTTACAATGGAAAATTTGTAGTTTCATTTGTATTTCACGGGTGTTTATTTAATGTTTCTTGTTGTTTTTTAAACGTAGTTGATTTTTGTGGGCGATATTACTTTTCAAATGCTCTCTGGGTATCTTTATATATTAATGGGGCATAAATTGTACTATTATGTGAAGATGGGTTAATAGTGTGGTGTTTTATGTTATGGTGGATGTTAAAAAGGGAATTAAGGTTAAGATTTATCCTACTCGGGAGCAGAAGGATATGTTTCATAGGAATTTTGGTTGCTGTCGCAAGGCCCATAATGTCGTTCTTGACAAATACAATAAAATGCACAGTAAAGATTCCAACCTAAGACCCACATTTACTTTCTTAAATAAACTACTAAATGAAGCCAAGAAGGAATTTCCTTATTTGGAGGATGTAGAATCAACAAGTCTCCAACAGGAAATAAGAGACTTGGCTACATCATTTGATAATTTCTTTAAAAATCCATCACACTTCAATAAACCCCATTTTCACAAAAAGAAAACAAGTAAACTATCATTCAGACAAACAATAAGACAAGACATTAGAATCATCCAAAAAAATAAAATGGTTCTGAGAAAATATGGCAAAGTAAAATTCCACACAAGCCAGGAATACTTCCAAATACTAAACGACAAAAATACAAAATTCAACAATGTAACAATCTCCTTTGATGGAATAGACTACTTTGCAACATTCAACATTGATTTTGCTGAAGAAGAATGGGAACTAACAGGTAAAAATGTAGGTTGTGATATTAATTCAAATGTAAACGGCTGGCTGGTCACAAGCGATGAGGAAAAGGAATACTTTGACATTGACCATGAAAACCAAATGGTCAAATTAATCAACCGGATAATGGCCAAATGCACAAATGGAAGCAAAAAATGGAAAAAACAGAAAATCAGACTATTAAAATGGTATCATCAACGATCCAATAAACTTGACGACTATATAGAGAAACTTTCAACAGAAATGGTCAAAAAATATGATACCATAGTATTTGAGAAAAATTACTCAAAAATTAAAATATTGATTGGTGGCGAGCAAAACATGGTGTTTCCACTCACAAAATTCATAACTAAACTACAAGACAAATTCGCTAGGCACAAACCTCAAGCAGAAGGTGTAGTATTTGTAGATGCAAAATATACCAGTAAAAAATGTCATTTTTGCGCAAACATCAACCATGAATTAGATGTGAAAACACGAAAATGGAAATGTCCAAACTGCGGTAAAACACTAGACCGTGACATTAACGCCGCCATTAATATTTTGAACCGGTGGGACTACGGGAATAGCCTAGAAAACGCCAAATAAACAAGTGGCACAAAAAAACAAATCTAGGAATCCTCGACTTCTACAAAGTCGAGGTAGTTCAAATTCTGTGGCACTTAAATTAAGGGCATTGCTGATTGCACCTGTTCGAGGTTATGGGAGAGGATTGATGAGCGTTACAGGTCATTTATTCGGAGCAGAGAAATTTGATGAATTGGAAAAAATGTTCAAATATGTGATGAAAATATCAATCTTCACTACACTTGTAGTAATGATTGCATTTATTTTCTTGCGCGAATATGCATTTAGCATATTTTCCATTACAGGGATGGAAAATGAAATATTTTGGATAGCAATTGGTGGAACAGTCCTTATGGTTTTAACGCCAGTTTCCATGATTTCAGCAAAGATGTTGGATGGTTTTGGAAAAAGTATGTATTCCCTAATGTTTACCATAATTAGAATAATATTTGAAGTGGCTTTAATAGTCTTACTTGTAAATACCATTTCAAATGGGGCATGTGTTTTGATTGGAATTTGCTGCGGTCAACTATTGAGTTCAATCATTACTATCTATTCTTAAGGCATCTGTTCAATAACTTTGGCAAAGAGTATAAATTTAAATACACTGTTAAAACATTCAACATAAAAAGAAAAGAGAAAATAGAAAAGTTCAGGGAAGAAAATCAAAGACGAAAAGATGAATTCAGAGAAAACATGAAACAATCTAAACAAGACCGGATAGAAAGAAGGGATAAGATGGTGGAAAAACTTAAGAGAAAATAATGATGAATTAGTCCGAAGTTTAAGGGATGTTTTGGTATTTTCATTGGGGGGGGCTTTTTTGAACTACTTTGGAGAATTCGAAGTATTCGTTCACTATTAATATAAAATCCATCAAAATTGTATGGATAACTATTTTTTAAGAAAAATTAAAAAGAATAATATTGGAATAGAATAATCCTCGGGGGAAATATCATGAAAAATTACTCCTGTATAAATTGTGGAATTATAAACTGCAAACACCAAGATTCAGAATATCCTAATTTCTGTCCGACAAAATAATTAACAATATAAAAAAACGATTTTAAAAGAGGTCTCCTAAGCAGATTTATTAATAGGAATAATCATAAAATTACATATGTGGAATATATTTTCCCCATTGAAAAAGAATATTAAAACGATAATTATTATAATAGCATTGCTTGTTCTTGAAGCATACTTTACATTGCAACTGCCGGAATATACTTCCAAAATTGTTGATATAGGCATTGCAAATGGTGATATAGCATACATTTACAGTGCAGGAACAACAATGATAATGCTTACTATTCTTGCTACAATCACAGGAATAATTGTTTCTCTTTTTTCATGTAAAGTTGCTTCAGAATATTCATATAACTTAAGAATACTCGTTTTTTCAAAAGTTTTGAAGTTTTCAAATCATGAACACAATAACATTTCAAAATCAACATTGATGACACGAACAACAAATGACGTGTCACGTATCCGAATGATTTTAGAGTGGGCATTTGATGTGATTATATTCGCACCCGCTATGGCAATAGGGGGCATTATAAAAACAATTCAACTGGGAACAAACTTATACTGGATTATATTGATGATATTAATCCTGATTATCGTTTTTATGTTTTTTATTTTAAAGAAAACTGTTCCATACTTAATCATACTAGACAAACTGCCCGACATCAAGGGAATGGTTAGGGAAATCATTACCGGAATGGAAGTTATTAAAACATTTGTCAGAGAGGATTATGAATCAAAAAAATTTAAAGCGACAAATGACGAATTCAAAGAGCTAAGAGATTCTATCAGAAGATATATTCTATTTTTAAATCCCTTAATGACATTGCATTCATCAATTATGATTGTCTCAATATTGTACTTCGGATCTTATCAAATAGAATCAGGAACAATCCTAACAGGTGACCTGATTGCATTTATTCAATATGCCACCCAAATCGTGAGCTCTATTTTAATAATCATATCATTTTCAAAAAATCTTCCAGATTTAATTCTCCCTATCAAACGTGTGAAACAAGTACTTGATACTGAATTGAGCATTGTTGATGGAGAAATAGGAACAATTAACGAAAGAAAATCCACAATCGAATTTAAGAATGTTTCTTTCAAATACTCTAAAAGTGAAAATGACGCATTGACAAACATTAATTTTAAATTAGAACCCGGAAAAACTGTGGCAATCATCGGAGGTGTCGGTAGTGGCAAATCCACAATTCTAAATATGATACCTCGCTTTCAGGACCCCTCTGCAGGAGAAATATTGATAAATGGAGAAAACATAAAAAACCTTAAACTGAAAACGTTAAGGGAAAGGATAAGCCTGAGTCCGCAGAAACCCCACATATTCAAGGGAACAGTGAAATCCAACATGACACTCAGTGACCCGAATGCAAGTGATGAAAATATCATATATGCATTAGAAAAGGCTAACGCGAATTTTATAGATAGTTTGGATGATGAAGTACTGACTGCTGGTTTAAACTTCTCCGAAGGACAGAAGCAATGTTTATCCATCGCAAGGTCCATTTTAAAGGATTCAGATTTCTACCTATTCGATGATTCATTTTCATCCTTCGACTTGAATACTGAAAAAATAATAAAGAAGAACCTGAAAGAACTGAAGGGCTCTTCAATTCTAATCGCATCCCAAAGGATTTCAACCATTAAAGATGCTGACGAAATACTGGTGTTGGATGACGGACAGATAGTCGACAGAGGCTCCCACAATAGATTACTCGAAAGCTGTGAAATCTATAGGGAAATAGTAAAAAGCCAAAATGACATATTAAACGGAGGCAAATGATGGATCCGCAGGAAAATAAAATGGGGTTTGGAAAAATCATTAAAACAGTCTGGAAGTTAATGAGAATACACAGGACCAAATTCATTTTTTCAGGCTTTTGTGCAATATTATCCATCCTCTGCAATGTCATAACTCCAATAATCCTAGGGGATGCAATCAATATCATCCTTGAAGGATCAATTAGAATAATGAACCATACCGGAACAATAGATTTTCCCAATTTGTTTTACATTTTAGCCATTATAGGAACTTTATATTTATTAAACAATATATTTTCATACTTATTTGAATATTATACCAACAGAGCAGCATCAGACATTATTTATGCCTTAAGAGAAAGGATGGCCAATAAGGTTTTATCACTACCAATGGGTTCCGTTGATGAAAATCACAGAGGATACCTATTGTCACTATTTACAACAGAATTTAGCTTACTAAACACAGCATTTATATCCTCATTTTCAAAACTCACAATTATTCTCATTACGATAATATTCACATTAGCATTTATGATAATCGTTAACATCTGGATGGCCCTAATTGTTGTTCTTGTGGTTTCACTGTCTTCGGGCATTATTTCAATGCTTCTGAAATTTTCCCAAAGATATTTCAATAAACAAATTGCCATCCAGACAGATACCATAGGACAGGTTGAAGAAATATACAACGGGCATGAAGTAATACGCTCATTTAATTATGAAGAGCAGGCATTGGAAGAATTTGTCCACAATGTAAAAGAATGGAATAATCATGAATGGAAATTCAGATTCTTTTCTTCTCTAAATTATCCAATTATGAATTTCAACAATAATTTAGGATTTGTTTTAGTTGCACTTTTTGGAGGAATCCTTGTTGTCCAGGGGACAATGTCAGTTGGTAGAATCCTGACATTCATCGAATATTTAAAGAATTTCGAAGACCCGCTTCAACAGATTACAGAAATGTACCCTCAATTACAGGGAGGAATAGTGGCAATTAACAGAATATTTAACTTTTTAGAGATGGAAGAAGAGGAAAATCCCTCTGACAAGGAATTGAAATCCTTTAATGATGAGATAAGATTTGAAAATGTGAGTTTTGGCTACACTGAAGATGAAAAAATCATTGACAATTTTAATCTGACAGTCAAAAAAGGATAAAAAATAGCCATTATCGGAGAAAACGGAGTGGGAAAAACAACTCTCATTAAATTGCTTATGAGACTTTATGATATCGATTCAGGCAAAATAACAATTGATGGTGTCAACATCAATGAATATGACAAACACTCTTTAAGGTCATTCATTGGAATAGTGTTGCAGGAATCTTGGCTGTTTTCAGACACCATTGAAGAGAACATCCGGTACGGAAATTTAGAATCAACATGTGATGAGATTCTAACTGCATCAAAACAGGCAAACACAGATGCCTTTATCAGAAAACTTCCCGACAAATATAAAACCATATTGAATGAAGATGGAACTAATCTTTCCCAAGGCCAAAAACAGCTTCTGACAATTGCCAGAGCAATAATTTCACAAAAAGAAATCTTGGTTCTTGACGAAGCAACATCAAACGTGGATACAAGAACAGAATTATTGATTCAGGAAGCTTTAGATAATCTGATGGAAAATAAAACCAGTTTTATTGTAGCTCATAGATTGGCAACCGTTAGAAATGCCGACAAAATTATTGTGCTTGGAAAAGGCAGAGTAATTGAGCAGGGAAATCATGAAGAGCTTTTAGCTCAAAAAGGATACTATTACAACACTTTGAAAAATCAGGAAAATAGTTAATAATTTGGATTTCCTGGATTTTGCAAAACAAAACCTGGGGAATATGCCGACAATCGATTTCGATGCAACTCCAGCACAGGTTTCTCTTGCATGGATGATGTCAAAAAAGGATAATATCATTCCAATTCCAGGTACTACTTCCATTAAAAACACGGAATCAAACTTTAATGCAAGTAATTTAAAACTATCCCACTCAACAATATCACAAATAGATGATTTATCTAAATGATGCAAGAATACCATGACCTCTTCAAGGTCATGGATGAATTGCACTATTGGGTGTACTATCTTTTTTAATTAATTTTATTGTGTTTAATTTTATTTTGTGTTTTTTGGAGGCTATTTTGGGTCTTGGATTTTTGTTCAGTATACTTTTTTTTATGGATTTTTAATAATTGCTTTGGGTATGAAAAATTGTTTTGGGTTTGAAAAATTGCTCTGAGTTCGTTATTCGATTACTTTTCAAATGCTCTCTCTTATTTTTTATATAGGAGTAATTATAAATGATATATTATTCAATTAAATGTGATTTTAATTGTTGTTTTAAAAAAGAGTAGATGTTTTCCATTTTTTAGATAATGAAATAAAAATATTATATATATTGGACTGGAGGAATGAGATTTATGGGCGAATATATTCGAGGTGTGGTTGTTAAACTTCATTTAACCCCCGAACAAGAAGTCATGTTTAAACAAAACTATGGTTGCACTCGTAAAACCCATAATGAACTTTTAAATAAATATAAAGCCAAATATGGTGATTCTAATAAAATTCCAACTAAAACAGAATTAAATCAATTCTTAAACGAATCCAAAAAAGAGTTACCATACTTGATGGAAACAGAGTCCACCAGTCTTCAACAGGCACGTGATGATTTGCATAAAGCGTTTAAAAACAGTTTTAAAAGCAAA
>NZ_OMWD01000046.1 GCF_900314695.1 uncultured Methanobrevibacter sp.
GCTGAAGCAGATGCAAAAAGACAAGAAGAAATTGAAATCAGAAACAATGCAGACTCATTAATTTACACTTCAGAAAAAACCTTAGATGAACTCAAAGATAAAGTATCTGAAGATGAAAAAACTAAAGTCGAAGGACTTGTAGCTGAATTAAGAGAACTTATAGCTGGCGATGATATTGATGCCATTAAAGCAAAGTCTGATGAATTATCCAATGTAGTTCAAGAAATTGGTGCTAAAATTTATCAACAAGCACAGGCAGAAGCTCAAGCTCAGCAAGCTCAACAAGAAGCTGGTGGAGCAGATCCTAATGCAGGTGCTAAAGACAAAGATGATGACACAATTGATGCAGACTATGAAGTAAAAGACTAGAATTAATAATAATGTTTTATTAAATTGTTGGGAAATATAATAAAATCAGAAATCAGAATCAATCAATAAACTAACAATGAGATAAAACTACTATTATTTTTTCTATTTATTTTTTAAAAGATACTAAGGTGAATAAATGGCAGACAAGCGAGATTATTATGAAGTTCTTGGAGTAGACAAATCTGCAGATGAAAAGACAATTAAAAAAGCTTATCGTAAATTAGCCAGAAAATACCATCCAGACGTTTGTGATGAGCCAGATGCTGAAGAAAAATTTAAAGAGGTAAGTGAAGCTTACGCTGTCTTGTCAGATGATGAAAAACGTCAAAGATATGACCAATATGGTCATGCTGGAATGGATGGATTTACTGCAGAAGATTTCTATCAAAACGTGAACTTTGAAGATATTTTCCAAGGTTTCGATATTGGAAACATATTTGACATGTTTGGTTTTGGTGGAGGCTCTCGTTCACGCGGAAGAACCGGTCCTCAAAGGGGTTCAGACATATATACTGAAGTTCCAATTACTTTAGAAGAGGCATTCACCGGATGCGACAAAGAAATCAAGATTACAAGAAGTGAACTATGCCCTACATGCCATGGTTCCAAATCCAAGCCAGGTGTTGAACCTGAAACCTGTAAAACATGTGGCGGAACAGGACAAATTAAAGAAGTCAGCAATACAATTTTAGGCCAAATGGTAAATGTAAGGCCATGTAGAGAATGTAACGGTACTGGAAAAATCATTACAGAACCATGTCCTGACTGTCATGGAAAAGGCAGTAAAAGAAAAACCAAAACAATTAAAATTGAGATTCCAGAAGGAGTTGATGAAGGCAACCATTTAAGAGTTTCCGGTGAAGGAAACTGTGGTGAAGCATCAGGCCTTGAAGGAGATTTGATTGTAACAGTTCACATTAAGAAAAATAAACAATTTGAACGTGAAGGAGATCATTTATACTACGAGCAGCAAATTAGTTTCCCACAGGCAGCATTAGGTGATGTAATAAGCATTCCAACTATCGAAGGAAAAGAAGTTGAATTTAAAATTGCACCAGGAACACAAAGCGGAACCGTGTTTAAATTGAGAGGACAAGGTATGACATCATACAGACATTCAGGTAGAGGAAACATGTATGTCAAAGCCAATGTTGTAGTTCCTAAAAAATTAAACTCAAAACAAAAAGAAATTCTCACTGAATTTGCTGAAATCAGTGGCGATGAAATTAAACATGTTGAAAAAGGAATCTTTGACAGAGTCAAAGATGCGATGAAATAGATTAGCCATTTTTGCTAATTTATTTTCACCCCACCATATTAATTTTAGACATGATTAAAACCACACCCCAACTAATTTTTACAATATAATTATATCTACATCAAATTATTTTTAATGAACCCTTTGAAAATAGGCTTTTTAATTATGTGAATGTAACTGTTATCACACAAGTTTTGAAATTTTCAAAATTATCAGAAATCACCCATATTTTGCTCGAAATTTTTAGGCAATTTAAACGAAATAATGATTAATTAAATAACATGCTAAAAATATTAATTGCATTAAAATAAGTGGTAAACCAATTAAAAATAATGTCTATTTTAAAAATAGCAACTATGAATTTAGACATCTACATGAAAAAATAAAAAAAGTATAGAGATTAAAAATCTCTATTTTTTAACTGTAATTTTAACAGATTTTGTGGATGCTTTGTAGTAAGCATTTCCAGCAAACTTAACAGTAGCTTTGTAAGAACCTGCTTTAGTCAATTTGGTAATTTTGAAAGTAGCTTTACCTTTTGCATTGGTAGTAGCTTTATAGGTTTTACCTTTAACTTTTAAGGTTACTTTGACTTTTTTAATAGCTTTATTTTTATTGTCTTTTAAAACTACAGCATATTTTTTAACTTTAGTTTTAGCTTTAAATGCTTTAGATTTAGCAGTTATTTTAGTTGCTTGTTTGGTGATTTTAATTGTTGAAGTTGCACTGGATTTCACATAATTATTATCACCAGCGAATTTCATAGTTAACTTATAAGATCCTGTTTTAGTTGCTGAAAGTTTGTAGCTGATTACACCTGCTGGATTAGTAGTGTAAGTTTTTGTTTTACCATTAAAAGTAATTGAAACTGTTTTATTTGCTAATCCATTTCCTTTCATATCCACTAAAGTTAATTTGAAGTTATATCCTGATTTAACTTTAGTTAATAAAACAGTTACAGATGAAGATGCTTTAATAGCGGAAGCGGAAGCATCTACTGTAATCGGAGTTGAAATATCCTTAGGACCATATTTTTCATTACCTTCAAATGAAGTTTTTGCAACATAATAACCAGCATCCAAGTCAACTACAAATGCAGCATAACCTTCATCGTCAGTTGTTGCATTGTAAGTCATATTGTTGACAGTTGAGAAAAGAGTAATGTTTTCAAGTGGAATACCATTTTCGTCATATGCCATTACAACATAGATTACACCATCAGCATATTCAGTATATACTCTTGGAGATGCTAAAATTACTTTATAATCAGGAGTATTACTTGAAACAGTGGCATTTTCTGCTCCAACAACAGCATTATTACCTACACCTTTTGCACCTGCTAAATAGTTATCTTTAACTGTTGCTTTATTGTTAGTTAAATTAATAGCTGAATCACCAGTAGTTTGAATATTGTTATTAGTAATTGTAGAAGTACCTTTAACAACTTTAATACCGATATTTTGAACTCCAAAGCCTTCCCAAACAGATTCGTTACCTACATTAGAACCTTTTGCGGAAATTATGTTGTTGTCAACCACTAAATTAGATCCTCTGTATGCAATTCCAGTAGTATAATTACCTGCTAGAACAACATTATTACCAGTTACATTACTTTCAACATCACCTAATGAGAATCCGAATATGTTATATGCGTCACCAGTAATATCATTACCTAAATAAGCTGCTGAAACGTTAGCACCATTCATACCAGAGTAAATACCGTAAGCGGAAGTAAGAGATTTTACTGAAATTCCGTTATCTTTTACAACTCCAGTAGCAGGGCCTTCGATATCGATACCGTTAGAGTAATAATTGGATGTTGAATCAATGGTATTTGCTTCAATATTGAAATTATCACCAGTAATTATTAATCCGTAGATATAATTATTTCCTTCAGATGTAATTTTGTTATTGGAAATTACAGCATTGTCTGAATTTTTGAAATCTACAGAGTAAATAGTATCAAAACTTCCAACAACATCGATAAATTTAACATTTACTTCATTATTATCAAAAGTAGTACCATTAGATTTTTCAACAACAATACCTTCGGAAATAGGAGAGCTTACCCAATTACCACTACCAGAAGGCACTTCAGCCCAAGGCACATAAGCAGAAATCAAATCTAAGTCAAATTTATTAGAATTAATTACAGCACCTTCAACATCATTAATATAAACAGCATTGTTGATACCTGTACCATTTGTAGCACCTTGATAGTCAACAGTGTTATTGGAAACTATTAAACTAGCAGCATCTACAGCATAAATTGCATAAGCATTTTTATCAGTATTAGCAATAGTATTTATAAAGTTACCAGTTAATGAAGCTTCAGTTTCATTATTGAGAATAGAAACACCTTTACCCGGACCGGCAATAATGTTGTTGTTAATGTTCACATTACCTTTAATAACTTTAATACCTACAGTTTCAACACCAAATCCTTCCCAAATTGACTCATTACCATTTTCACTTGAGTCTAATACAACGCGATTGTCAGCAATGGTTAATTTGGAACCTCTATAAGCAATACCAGTAGTATAATTACCTTTTAAATCAATAAAGTTATTTACAATATTACTGTCCACATCGCCAACAGACATACCGAATACATTGTAAGAAATGCCTGAAATTTCATTACCAGTGTAGTTAGCATTTACATCTGCACCATTCATACCAGAATAAATACCGTAAGCACTAACTCCACTTATTACTATAACACCATTATTTTCAACAACACCATTAGCAGGACCTTCAATATCAATACCATTAGCATAATATTCGCCAGCAGAAGTTATGTTATTAGCCCTTACTGTGAAATCATTACCTGAAAGAATAATTCCATAAATATAATCTTTACCCACAGAAGTAATTTCATTATTTGTGATTACAGCGTTATTGGAATTTTTGAAGTCTACAGAGTAAATGGTATCATAACCGTATTCAGTAATGACATCAGTGAAATTAGTAAATACAGTATTACTATCAAAAGTAACATTATTAGAATCTTCAACAACAATACCTTCACTAATAGGAGCACTTATCCAATTTCCACTACCGGAAGGCACTTCAATCCAAGCAACATCAGCAGAAACTAAATCTAGGTCAAATTTATTTCCATTTACAATAGCTCCATCAGCATTATAAAGATAAATTGCATTATTGACTCCGGTACCTTTGGTAGTACCTTGATAATCGATATGGTTGTCAACAATTTTTAAACTAGCAGTATCATTAGCATAAATTGCATAAGCATTTTTATCAACATTAGCGACAGTATTAATCATGTTATTTTTTAATACCACATTAGTTTCATTGCCTTTTACGGAAACACCTTTACCAGGACCAGCAATTACATTATCAACAATATTTGCAGTACCTTTAATAACTTTAATACCGACAGCTTCAACACCAAATCCTTCCCAGATAGATTCATTTCCTACTTCAGAAGAATTTAAAACAAATTTATTGCCACTAGCGGATAAAGATACTCCCCTATAAGCCATACCAGTAGTATAATTACCATTAATTAAAACAGTGTTGTTTATAACATTGCTTGAAACATCACCTAATGAAAAAGCAAAGATGTTGTATGCTTCACCAGCAATTTCATTTCCGCTGTAATTTGCAGTTACATCTGCACCATTCATACCTGAATAAATACCATAAGCACTGCTGCCAGATTTAACTTCAATGACATTGTCTTCCACTACACCTGCAGCAGGACCTTCAATATCAATACCATTAGCATAATAATCTCCAGTAGATTTAATATTATTAGCTCTTAATGTGAAATCATTATCAGAAATAATAATACCATAGATATAATCTTTACCAACGGAAGTAATATTGTTATTAACAATTACGGCACCAGATGTTCCTGAAAAATCAACAACATAAATAGTGTCGTAACCATAGGAAGTAACAACACCAGAATAAGTAGTATTTATATCATTACTATCTAAAACAGGACCATTTGAATCTCTTACAATAATAGTTCCACTAATTGGACTACTTACCCAATTTCCACTACCTGCAGGGACTTCTGCCCAACCGACATCAGCGGAAACAATTTTAGCCTTAATTTTGTTGCCGCTAATTATAGCATTATTGGAATTTGAAACACGAATCGCATAGTTTACTTCCCATCCTGTTGTAGCACCGACATAATTAATGATATTGTTTATAATTTTTAAATTATCTGCAAAATCAGCATTAATTGCATATCCATTAATACCGGCATTTGCATTAAAATTAATAGTAGAATCTTCGATTAATACATCAGATGCATTGGAAACTGAAATTCCAAATTCACCTTTATCTTGATTAATAGTTAAACCGGAAATAATAACATCACTAGATTTGACATCTATAGAAATGTTAGTTAATACTGCATCATTACCGCTTATTTTAATTGAGCGGTTAAGAACAATATTATCTACCCCAACATTAGAAATATCTCCACTAAATACCAATTCATCTGAAGTAACATTACTCAATAGAGATCCAGTACTATCAAAATAATTATTAAAATTATCTTTAGTTACAACATTTTCATCTGCACTCACTGCTTGAGAATTTTCATCAACAGCAAGTGGCTCATCGATAACAATTTCATTATCAATAGCTACGACATCTGTAGCATTGTCACTAGCAAAAGCTGCGCTTAATGACAACATTACTACAGAAAGCATGATTAATGAAATAAATAAACTTTTTGCTTTGATAATTTCACCTCATTTTAATATAATTAAAATAAACAATAGCCATGAAAATCATAATTAATTGAAAAAAAAATTGACTATATGCATATAAGTTATATTTTAAAAATATTTAAATGTATTTAAAGAAAAATTGAAAAAAAAGTAAAATAAAGGTTAAATAACCTTATTTTTTAATCTGTATAGTATTCTTAATAGTACATCCACCATAACTTGAAGTTATTGTGAATTTACCTACTTTTAAATTTTTGATAGCGGCAGTTGCAACACCTTTTTTGTTTGTTTTAGCAGAATACTTTTTACCACTAATTTTAAAAGTAATCTTTTTACCCTTTAAGACTTTACCTTTTTTATCCACTAATTTAGTGGAGAATTTAATTGTTTTGGCTTTTTTATGCACTATATTTTTTGCAGACAAAGTTGCTTTAAAGACAATATTATTGGATGTGGAAACACCACCATAAGTTGCAGCAATAGTATACTTGCCCACGCCTAACTTAACTGAAGCGGTTGCATAACCTGATTTATCAGTTTTGGATTTTATTGTTTTGCCATTGACTTTGAAATTGACAACTTTTCCGGCACCTACAGCCTTACCCTTAGTGTCCAATATGCGGACTTTATACTTTACAGTGTTTCCATAATAAACGGAGTAATTCTTGCCTCCAGATATAGGATTAACAATAAGTACTTTTGATGTAAGAGTATTTTCAGAGTATTTGCCTTCAGCAGGTGAATTAACAGTTGCCTGATAAGAACCCGCTTTGGCATCTGCAGGCAATACAAGTTTTCCTTCATCATTTGAAGTAATTGAATAGGTAGTTGAACCAAGTTTCACAGATACTTTTTTATTTCCAATAATATTGCCATTGGAATCTTTTAAAGTACCTAATATTCCTTTGACATACATGTTGGAATTAATAGATATCATAACATCGAGTCTTGGTGAAACAGTTAATTTAGACTCAACACTTGCATCATTATAATTGCTTAACCCAGATATGTCTGCACGAACAATGTAATCACCAGTACCCAATGAAACAGGAAGTTCATAGGATATTTTTGCAATACCCTGACTATCCGATACTGCTGTTCCCATAGGGAAGTCTCTAGCACTTTGCCTGTTAAATTTAACAGTAGCTTCTTTAATTGGATTGCCTAAAGGATCAATAATTTTTAAAGAAATTGATTGAGTATCACCCTGAGTCATTGTTATATTCTCAAATGTCACAATAACATCAGCTTTATTAACATCAACCAACATTTCATAGACAGATAATTTGTAATTTTCCTTAAACAGTTGTGCTGTAAATCGATAGGTTGCAGGAGTGTAAGTTTCATCAAAGGCGTAGTTATAAACAGCACCACCATTTGAAACTGTTGTATCACCTATAAATTTATCATCCCAATCATAAAATTTGACAACAGCACCATTTAATTCATTACCACAGGTTAAAATAAATTGACCATTTCCCAAATATTTAATTTCACTTACGTTAATAGCATAATTAGCAATGAAGACATAATTGTCAGAAATCTCATTTCCAATTGTGTTGTTTACTGCAGCATTACCAATGCCTTTTTCTGAATCCAAATAATTATCCACAATAACATTATCAATAGCTTCATTATCAATTATAATTGCATAACCTTTGGTTGAAGTAATATTATTGGCATTTATTCTGTTATTTGAAGAATTTGATCTAAGATATATTCCTGCATTTCCGCATTTAATTGAATCCAAGTTTCTAATAGTCAACTCTTCACCATTACCGTTTGCAGATATGATATTGTTTGAAATAATATTTTCTTTACAAATAGAAAGCAAGATTCCATAAACCTGTTTTGCATCAGTTTTAAAATCATTGCCGATTATTACATTACCATCAGAGGATAATGCTTCAATTCCATAAATAACTTCTGAATTCAAAGTAACGTCATTTCCTTCAATAGTGGTCATTTTTGACAGTTCCAATGTAATTCCATAAGTAACACCATTTGCATTTAAGAAAATGACATTGTCTTTTAAGATTGTTCCTTCAGATTCAGCACCCACAATTAAACCAGTAGCAAAATACGGACTTTCAAGAGTTATGATATTGCCTTCAAAAGTATTGTTTGTAGCGCCTTGACCTTCAGGAGCTTTATGACCAGTGTTATAACCTAAAACACCCATTCCATAAACATAATTGTCTTTGCCTTTTACATTAACAATATTGTTTGAAAAAACATTGTTATGACTATTGAAATATAAATCTATACCGACTAGTGAGTTAGTAGAGTTGTCTTTGCCAGTGGTTGAATGGACTTCAGCTAATTTGGAAGTGACATTTACATTATTTCCTGAAACTACATTATTTGATGAGTATAATAATAAAATTCCGTATGTTTGATAAATTTCGGAAATAACATGCGCTCCATCCATACAATATTCTTCACCATCAATGCAAAGCTCATTACCATCAATACAATAAGACTTACCATCAATTACAAGCTCATTACCATCAATACAATAAGACTTACCATCTATAACAAGCTCATTACCATCTCAATTACAAGCTCATTACCATCAATACAATACTGTTTTCCATCTATAACAATTTCGTTACCATCAATACAATAAGACTTACCATCTATAACAAGCTCATTACCATCAATACAATAAGATTTTCCATCAATATATAACTCATTACCATCAATGCAATATTGTTTTCCATCTATAACAATTTCGTTACCATCAATACAGGTTTCCGGTCTGAAATTATAAACATCCCCAGTACCAATTGTTTTAATAGTATTGTTTGCAAAATTACAATCTTCACAAGCATATGAAAGTAAAGTAAATGTTAAATAATCCCCTTCAGAAGTTAATTGATTATTCCACACGTCAACAAATGTTGATTCTAAAACATAAACAGCATAAGATGCCTTAGGGTCGTTTACAGAAATATTATTGTTAATAATTCTTACACCTTGAGCCTGATTTACGAAAATTCCCCATGCATTGACTCTTTCTGCTTCCTTATTGATAATGTTTAGATTTTCAATTAATACATTGCCAGTAGTGACTTTAAATGTGGAATTATAAAATATAGGATTTTCACCAGTGATTTTGATACCTTTATTTATGTATATTACCTTATTATCGAATGTACCTTTAAATTTTAAAATATCACCATCATTAACCAAATCAGTCAAACCACCATTTGCATTGATATATTCATCAAAATTAGATGGTGTGATTGTTAAAGTGGTACCTTTATAAATATAAGTTGGTTTTGAAGTATCAATAACACCTGCAGGAGTGTGAATATCTTTTCCAAATACATTATTAGACTGAACATCAATATCAGAAGTGTTAGCTTGAACACCACTTGCATCAATTGCAACCTTATTACCAGTTCTAACTGTGTTTCCAATAATATTAACATTAGAAGGCATTCTTCTGGAACTTAATTTTTCGATTAAAATTCCAACACCAGAATCAGAAGTAACAACATTATTTTCAATCAAAAGACCAGAACCTTCATCTTTTTCATAAATTCCAGATCCAAATTCTGTGAAAACAGTATTATTTCTAATTACAACATTTGAACCGGCAGCAACAATACCCCTACCTGCTTTTGTTACATTCACCCAATTGTTTTCTACAATGGAATTATCAATAACGGTTATTCCTGCACCAGTTGATATTATTTTACAATCAATAATAGTGTTATTTTTAACAATTGCACCGTAAGATCCTACAATTGCATACTCCCCACCAGTTTCAACGCCAAGGTGGTTGTAATCAGCACCTGTGATATTTCTAATAATATTGTCTGTGAAAATATTACCATAACCGGAAGAAGAAATACCTCTATAACCTCTAATAACCTTATTAGCTTTAATTGTATTATTGTTACCCATGATTTGAATGGTATAACTCCATGAAGTAGGTAAAACATCCTTATTGCACATTACAGTATTATTATAAATAACATTGAAATTAGAAAGACCTCCTTTTATAGGGCCACCATCATAACTAGACAGGTAAATACCATTAGCATCATCAACTTCCACTTTATTATTAGCAATGTAGTTATAATGAGAACCACTTACAAGCAGTGTTGGAGTGGATCTTGTACCATGACCATATGTAATACCGTATGTCTTTAAGTCATTGTCAGTTACATTATTATGGTTAGCACCATTTGCAACACAAATTGCATAAGAAGCCCTTCCAGTATTTTTTATAGTACAACCATCAATTACACAATTGCTTGCTGAGTTTAAAAATATACCGTAAGTCTCAGCTTTTGTATTTGCAATATTAAGGTGTGATATTGAACTTCCAGAAGCACCGCTTAACAGTGAAATCATAGAATTTTTCATGTTATTTGAAGAAGTTCCCACAACATTGATTTTTTTATTGAAAATAAAATTCTTTGATGAAAAATTTCCATCCAAATTAATTGTATCTCCTTCATTTACCTTTGAAGATACCAAATTACCCTTTAAATCAAAATATTGATTATAATTCGCATCATTTATTGTATGTGAAGAAGATTCCAACTGATTTTGTGAATCTTCTACCGTTAAAACATCATTAGAATTATGATTAATATTAACATCAGAAGATACTTCAACAGCATCATAAATAGCTTCATTACTTACAGCATTAGTTTCATTTAAATTTTCCACAGCGCTAACCGCACCAATTGAAACCAATAAAAGCAATAAAACTAAACAAATATTAATTTTTTTACTCATATTATACCTCATCAAATTTTAATTGAAAGTTTGATAAAACAAACTTTAAAAATTTTCTATTATAATATAATCTATGACAAAATACAATATTTAAAAATTACTATAAAATAAAAAAAAAGTTGATGATTAATTTAATAATCATCATAATCATCTTTACTATCTCTAGCATAACCAACCAAGAAAATTGCAATTAAAATAATTACAGCAATTATAACAAATATTGGCATGCTTGATTCTGCAGAACTTGAAGCAGATTTAGCAACAGATTGTTCTGAAATCTCATATGATTTAGCTCCACCAGCACTTTCACCACCAGAAGATGCATCCTGTGAGCTAGAAGAGTCAGCTGCTGATTTTGCATCACCAGATTGTGAAGCATCATTACCTACAGAAGTTTGACCTCCACTGTTAGACCCATCAGATTGTGATTGTTGTGATGTGGAATTTGTTAAAACATTAGCATTTTGATTTCCTTTTTCACCATTTTCAGAGCCTTGGCCTTGATTTCCTTCAGCACCTTGTTTATCAGTTTCCTTATCCATTTGATATAATGGATCTGTTTCGGTTGCCTGAGCTAAAATTTCTGCAAATTTTTGTTTTTGTGCAGGAGTTAAAGAACTTAACTGAATAATTTCAGAGTTCCATGCAAGGTTTTTACAAGTGTGGTGACAACATGCAACACCATACTCAATTACACTTTGCATGTAAGAATCGACTAACTTTTGAACAGTACTTGCATCTCCATCCCAAAGTCCTTGTTGAGCCATATAAACCATCCAAGCAAGTGTGGATTGAGAACCTGCTGCTAACGTATTACTGTTAACACCAGAATTTATTTTAAGTACAGTATCAGCCAATTGATTACCCAATTCTTTATTTAATTTTTCTCCGCCCAAAACGGTTGTTGCATAGAAATTCTGGAATCTGGAAGCATATGCATTCATACCTGCAGGAGTTTTAACTAAAGGATCATAGTATTGTGGATTTAAAAGAATGCTACGAACTTCGAATTCCAATTCTTCCTGATAAGTTCTTGAAACATATTTATTTTTGTTCCTAATATCAAAGAAAGCAGTATCAGGCTTATCTTTACCTGATTTTTCTTTCAATACATTAGCTGCATTATATAATCCACCAAACCAATCATAGTAATCATCAGAATCGAATAATCTCCAACTACTATCAAAGTTTTGAGTAATTACATCCACATTATCAAGCAAATACTTATAAACATCTTTCTGTTTATTAACTTGAATATTACCTTTTTCATCCAAAGTCCATGAATAAGATACTTTATTTAAATAAATATCCATTGCATATTCATTTACTGATGCAATACTCCAGTCTGCAGTATTAGGTATAAGATTAGACATACCAGTACCTTCTAAAACATTACCTGGAAGACCAAATAACCTATCCAAATGAGGATTTTCTGCATAATGCTTGATTACATAATTATTAGATGCATCCTCACCAGCAGCATTAACAGCTAAATTAACTGAAGTCAACATCCAAGTAATCCAATCCTTATTGTTTGTAACCATACTTACAAATACATCAATTCTAGGCCTATTAACTACAGAACCGTCATTCAATGTTACAGTTAACTCATCAATAGGTATTTGTTCAACACCTAAAACCTTACCATTATCTGCCCAAACAGGTTTGCAACCTAATAAATACATAAATTCAGCAACACCAATACCTTCAGTTCTAGATATTTCTGTACCCCACAAGATTAATGAAGTTAATTCTGGCCATTTTCCATGCTGTTCATAGTAATTAGCCAAAAGCATATCCACAATTCTAACAGCAGACTCATATGCTGCATGAGAAGGCATTCTGGTAGGATCAGATGCATAACCGTCATAACCAGTTGGTATTGAATCACCATAAGAAGGATCGGCAAACAGACCTGCTTTCACATATCTTCCATTTAAAGCACTTAAAATTGCATTCCATTCATTATTCCTTTGAATATTTAGAATAATCTCTTCACAGTAAAGTGTTGAATTATACAAAGAAGTTCCTTCTAAAATACCGAACTCCTTGTTTAATTCTTTAGCAGAACTTCCATTAACCAAACGTGAAGAATAATTTTTTAAGAATGATTTTAACCTGTCAGCTTCTTTGGCATACTTAAGATTGCCCTGAATATCATCATAGAATTTCAATCCACTTAATTTAGGATACAATAGCTCCAATAACTGATCATATATTTTTGTTTGAGAAGTGACAATTGTAACTACCTCTTCTGCAAGCTCATAACCAGTTAAGATCTTTCCCAAATGGTGAAGACCATAAGTGTTAAAGTCGTTTTCCATATCATCCAAATAGATATGCAATTCGTCAATCCACTCCTGGAATGTCTCATTTTTAGACATGTTTCTGAAACCTAAGCTAGGAGCCAAATTTAAAATCTTATTCTTATAAGATTCAGCATTATTAGTTACATTTAAGCTCAATTGTTCTTTATAGTAATTGATGTAATTTTTCAATACAGTATAATTACCATATAACTCAGATGATACCATTGCAGGAGTCATGTGAGTAATCAATAAAGCTGAACTCCTATCTCTTGCAACCATAGCCTCACCAGGGTTAGAAACAATATAAGGATATACAGTTGGAAGTAAAGTTAACTCAAATGTCCAATCTCCAGGGAATGCACCCAAGTTAATACCAGGCAACCATTCTAGAGTTCCGTGAGTACCCATTGAAACAATAGCATTCATTTTTGCGGTTTTATCCAACCATTTATAAAATGCAACATATTGTTGATGCGGAGGAATGGTTAAACTGTGATAATCTTGAACCTCTTCCCAACCTCTACTAGGTTGGAAAGTGATGAATACATTACCAAACCATACACCAGGAATTACAATATACTTATTTTTATAAACCATTGCCGGACCTAAACCGTCTTTCCAGTAGGAAATCATCTGATTAAACAATTCATCTTTAACATCTGCTGTTAACTTTTCGAAGTCGTTTAATGAAATCAATTGATGATGTTCCATCAAATAATCCCAATTCTCTTCGACATAAGTGTTTAATAACCCTTTTGCCCAAGAACCTTTATTGTTCATGTCAAATATTATTTGAGTTAAATTATGCAATGAAAGCAAGTTATGACGAGTTTTATTAATTAAATATGAATCTTTAGCATTTATAATCCATTGGAATGTATTATTTACTGCATTTGAAAATTCAAAGTCCCCTCCAATATCGTAACCTTGCATATATAATTGATAAAGCAATTCAAAAGTACTGTTGAAAACATCCAAATAGGAAGCGCCGATTTCAGCTTTTCCAGGAGGATAGTTATACAACATGATAGCCACTTTTTTATCGGAATTATTTAAATCATGCAAATCAGCCCATTTGCAGTTTAATTTAACCATCTTATCTACACCTTCTTGGATAACATGAGACTTACCAAAAACATCTACATAAGACAAAGCAACCTGACCAAATACTCCTTCGAAACTTGGATATGTAACCATGAATGTCCATTCGACTTGAGGACCTAATTCACTGAGATAGCTGTATTCAGAAATTTCAACAATTCCTTTCAATACATGCAAATCTATATCAGTTAAATCTGGTTCAGCAGTACCATTAGCATAATCTAAAGACCAACTACATAATGAATTAACTGCAGATATACCAACAGATGAAATTGAAGCAATCTTATTCAAAATTGAAGACATAGGAGGCTGAGTTCCAGTTTTAAATACATTAAAAGCTGGCCTACCATTAGCTTCATAACCTCTGATAAGTGCATCAGCAACTTCTTCACCACCATAGTAAGAAGCGATAGCTATGAATGATTTTTTTGGACCAAAATTAGCAATATAATCTTTTTCAAATTTCTTGAACAAAGCTGTCGGATCCAATACATTAGTTAACCATACAACATAATTTTCAGTCATCCAATTTAAACTACCGTCAGAACTGTGAGTATAACCTGGATTTTCGCGAATCCATTGATTAATTAATTTTCCTTCAGGAACTAATGTATACAAACCTAAATCAGGATGATAAAAACCACATTCAGGAGACATCAATGGAGCATTTTTTTCATCCAGAGTAGGGTCAGAATATTTTTTAGGGTTAATCAAATGTTTTACATAATTCAGATAATTTTTCATATTATTTTGCAAAATATCTGATTCTGCAATATCCCTAGCCTGGAAATATGAGCCTATATAAGTGTTCTCAATAGTATCAAAAGTATTGTTAGCTGCTGAAGCTCCTACAATATGAATTCCAGTATTGTTCAAAATTTGTTTTGAAAATACACTGAAAGTATATGCAACATTATATTTTGCATTAGCCGGAGACCTCGCAAGAAGTTCTTTTAAGTATTGAGCTGTCAAAACACTGTAAGCAGATTCTGAAAACATGTCAATATGCATATAATTAGCATATTCCACTAACCACGCACGAGATTTATCAAAATCAGTTGTACTGATGTATGCAATCCTCCTTGACATATTCATCAGCAAATCAACTTTCTCATTGTGAGAGTTATAATCCACTAACAACAATATATCTGGAACAAACATTATTCCCTTAATATCTACAGTACCGCTTTTTTTAGTGAAATCAACAACGTACTTTTGGGGTTCATAAGTTAAATAAGAAACCTCTAAAGAATATTTAGAAGAACCTAAGTTTTTAATAACTGCATTACCCTTTGAATCAGTTTTAACAGTTGACACCACATTATCTGAGGAGTCATAAACCTTGATTGTAGCACCCTTTAAATTAAATCCGTCTTCACTCCATGTTTTGCCAGTTTCGTTATAAGAATCCATTACATTAACAACATTAATTACATTATTACCTGCTGTTAGTATTTGTTCATCTGATTTCGAAGACTGGGTGTCTGGAATGTCTTGAAGTTGAACAACATCATCCAAATTATCAGTAGTACCTACAATATCAGATACTGTTTCATTATTCCCTGCAAATACTGTGCTTATAGAAAACAAAAGCATTATTGAAATAATTAATGCGAATAATAGCCTATTATCTAGTTTTTTCGTATTTTCACCTCCTTTTATACCTTTATAACAAACATAGCAACATCGATTAAGATTTACTATAAGTTTAAGTTTGACTTGAAAACATATAAAACTTACTAAAGTTAATTATAGTTAGCATTCAATAAAAATTGTCATAATATGAGATAAATTTAAATACTTAATAAAATAAATAAAATGTGCTATTATATAAGAGGTGATAATATGCGTAAGATTACTATTGGTATGGTTATTTTATCTATAATCTTAATAGGTATGGTTATACCAGCAGGATTTTCCGGTCAGGCAAATTCAGTTGTTATAACTTACGGTGAAACTACTCATGCGAATACAAACTATAAATCTGACGTTGATTCATTTTTTAAAAGTCAAAGCAATTTGGATTTAAGCAATGCAGCAGAAAAAATTATTACAGCAAGTGACGTTAACAAAATTGCCAGTACAATAACCGGCAGAACCTATGATTCCAGTGAAATATTTTCCTCAGCACTTGTTAATTTAAAGGACAGTGCCGATCTTAAAGTTAGCGTGGATAAAGATAAAATCACCACAATAACTGGTGACATGTACCTGTCCGCATTAAAATCTGCAGGAATCAAAAGCGGTCACGTATACGTTACAAGTCCAGTTACTGCAACCGGTGAATCTGCACTTGCAGGAATAATGAACTGTTATGAAGAGGCAACCAATGTGAAAATTCCGGAAACCGTTAAAGAAGCAGCAAACAAGGAAATTTACACACAGGCAGAAGTTGTTAAAGACACAAATGCCAGTTCAGATCAAGTATCCAAATTAGTTGATGACGTGAAAGAAACTGTAAAAAAAGAAAATGTTACAGATCACCAAACTATTGTAAACATTATTTACAATTACACTGTAAACAATAACATTAACATTACAAACAGCAGTATTGAAAACCTTGCAAACAGTATTGAGCAAATTCAAAACACTCAAGGAGACATAAATACCTATGAAAATCAAGTAAGTGAGGTTTTAAATAATACTAGCAGCAATTCAAACAATTTTTTAGGCGGAATATTCGGATAATATTCCTCCAAAACTTTTTTTTAAATTTTCGAGCCTAATTTGTGATTATATGAAATGGAAAATTGGCAATGTTAAAATCGACAACCAGGTTGTTCTAGCACCTATGGCCGGAATATGCGAACTGACTTTTAGAAGAATAATAAAATCCATGGGGTGCGGACTTATTGAAACTGAAATGGTGTCAGATAGAGGCATCATCCATGACAATACCCGAACTCAGGACATGCTGGAAATGACCGAATGCGAAAGACCAATTTCCCAACAGATTTTCGGATCTGAAGCCGAAACAATGAAAAAAGCATCACAATACATTTATGAAAACATGCACCCAGACATCATTGACATCAATATGGGATGTCCCGTCAGAAAAGTAGCCGTCAAGGCAAATGCCGGAAGTGCGCTACTCAAAACACCTGATAAGGCATACGACATCATATCAGAAGTTGTTGATTCTGTACCTGTGCCTGTTACAGTTAAAATTAGAAGCGGATGGGACAGAGAACATATCAATGCATGCCAAATTGCCGAAATTGCCGAAGATGCAGGTGCATCAGCCATAACTGTACATCCAAGAACAAAGTTTGATACATACGGAATTGATGCTGACTGGTCAATTATTCGA
>NZ_OMWD01000047.1 GCF_900314695.1 uncultured Methanobrevibacter sp.
GAGGATTTCAACGTCTTTGGATGTAGTGTTGGTGTTGAATACTGAATCGCCCATGTATGTTGCAACTACGGTGTAGTTTCCAGGTTCGATGCTGTTGGTAAAGGTTTCCACATGACCGTTAATAACGTCCATGTACATAGTATATTCTTCACCGCTTTCTTTACCTACCATATAGAATTTAACCAGTCCTGTTGCAGATTCGTTTATATCAACCATAACCAATGCAGCATCTTCATAAACATCAATGTTAAGATCGATAGTGGTATTTTCCTTGGAAATTTCTGTTACAGTAAATGTCACACTAGTACTGTTCATATTGAAGTTATCATCACCAAGATAAGTTACCTCAACAAAGTAACTATTTGGAAGTAAATTAGTAGTTAATTTTGCGACACCATCAACTACTTCAATATTAGCAACAGTACCGCCAACAGCTAACCGTACAAATCCGGTAGCATTTTCATCAACATTCACAGTCACTGTAACTCTGTATCCAACCACTTCAGCACTAGCAGTAATAGGTGTATCTTTCTTAATGTGACCTTTGAGAGTGAACTCTTCAGAGGTAATGTTAGTATTAAATCTGGAATCACCCATATAGGTTGCGATTACTGTATAATCACCAGTTTCAAGAATATCTTGAAGAACCGCTTTACCATCAATTACATCGACATAGAGAGTGTATTCCTCTTCACCGGTTACTTGGAATTTGACAAGACCGGTTGCTGCTTCATCAACAGTAACAGTCATTGTCACATTGTTTTCTCCAGTTGCGACATCCAATTCAATTGGAGTGTCCTGTTTATTTACATTGAATGTTGTGGTATTATATGCGCTGTAGTTACCGTCAACAACAGTTACAGAAACAAAAATATCCTTACCAACAGTTAAATCAGGAATATATTTAACTCCTTCTCCATCATTAACAGATACAGTATAGTTTTCACCTCTAATACTTACAATGTATTCACCGTCAACATCTGCCTGAACAACAACAGTAGCATTATCACCATAAGTAATATCCTCAACAGAAACAACAACGGAAATCTGTTTACTTGTTACTTCAAATACTGCTTCTTCAAATGCGGAATAATTCCCGTCAATTGCAGTTGCATTAACAGTATAACTTCCAACAGTCAAGCCAGGAACTGAAACATTTCCGGTACCGTTTACAACATTAACTTTATAAGTTTCATTACCGACATAAACGAGATATTCGCCGTCAGCATCTGCACCAACAGTAACTACTGCTTTTTCGCCGTAGGTTATATTGGATACAGTAATGTTTAATTCTACAGTTTTTGGAATGACTAATACTACGCCAGGATAGACTACGGATTTATTGGTGTAGTAGGAATCACCTTCATAAGTACCTGTGACCAGATATTTTCCAACATTGTCTACAACATACAAATTAGGAACAACAAGTTCTTCGAGACAGGACTGTGTGGTAGTGTAAACAATATTCATTTGGGAATCGTATACAGTGTAGGTAATGTTTCCATATGCATTTTCTGGAACTTTCACACTAACAGTTGCATTTTCACCATAATAAATAGTATCGTTAGATAGGTTGAAAATTCCGATATTTTCATTAACTGTTAAATTAGCATAGCCGTATGCTTCATTATAGTCGTCAGTTTCAATTTTATAAACTTTGATTTCATATTTACCAGGTTTGAAGTTTTTACTTGGAACTGTAAATGTTCCGCTGCCGTCAATATACAATGAAACTGCATCATCGTAGCTGTCGTTTATAAATACGGTATAATAATCAGCAACGTCGACTTTTACATTAATTTCAATATCTTCACCATAGTTAGCTTCAGCATCACTTACAGTTATGTTTGGAGTGGTTTTGTAAACTTCCACATAAACTGGTATACCGACTGGATAGTAGTTTTTATTTCCACCATATGATGCTGCAACTAAATAGTTACCATGGGTCAATGTGAGATTTTCAAGCTGAGTCTTGTTATACCATTTTCCATCCAATTGATAGAGAATCTTATCGGTAGCATTATTGATGAGTGTTGCATTAACTTCTAATTTTTCACCCTGAGTAATATTTGATATTGTAACTTTTAATCCAGGATCTATACGATTTACAGTGAATGTTTTAGTTTTTTGATTAAATACAAATGTGTTTGAATCATCGTTTTGTGCATTTAATACCACATCGTAGTCTCCACCTGTTAGATTGCTTAAAGTGAGGGTGAATTTATTGTTAGTTACTTTGACTGGATAGACTTTGTTGTTAATGTTTAAATTGACATTGAAGTCGAAGTTTGTACCAATATCAATAGTACCGTTAATTGTTTCAGTTTTTCCGTAGTCAATATCACTAACAGCATAATCGACGTTTTCAGTATCAAAGGTTGTATGGGTAATGTTCACATTAGGGTTCTCACTATAGATGTTTCTGCAATCGCCTCCCTTATTTTCTGCAAACACACATCCGTTGACACTAGCATTCACATCTGATCCAATGAATAATGTACTTTCACCTGAATGTGGGTTGTCTGAAAGGGTATTGGATAAAAATGTGGATTCTGAAACGGACAGATTTTTGTCTTCACTTAAAACAATATAATAACCAGTATTGTTTGTGAATGTACATCCTGAAATACTATTTTGAACATTGTTCCATGATTCAATTATATGGCTAAATGCATTTCCTGTAAATATTGAATTTTCAATATTCAATTTTGAATTATCCCTTGCAAAAATACCTTCTCCTTTAGTATTATCGTAAAATTCAGCATTAATGAGAACATCATTACATTTCTCAACAAAAATGGCTTCACCGGATCCTAATGTGTTTTCAACAAATTCGGTTGATATGATTTTTGCTGAATTCGCATTAGTTATATTAATGAGGCGACCCCAACTGTCGATTGTATTGTTTTCAAATGTTGATTCATTAATGATAATGTCAGATTTACTAGTGACGAGGTAAGTGTGGTATATGTTATTGTCATAAAATTCAGAGTTAACAATATTTAAATTTCCTTCATTATAGATAAATGCTTTAAATTCTATGGTATCACTGTCTTCTCCTAAAGTATTGTTGGCAAAGGCACATCCATCTAAAGTCAAATTACCTCTATTGAAAAAGACTGCATTCTTATAGTTAGTTTTAAATCCGGTGAATACTGCATTACATATAGTAATATCAGAGTCTCCAGTAGTGTTTATAAACCCTAAATTAGTTGTACTTTGATCAAAAACAACATCTCCAAGTGCAATTATGGTTAATTTTTTACCTACAATATTTCCTGCGGCATAGCCAAAACCGCTGTAAGTTCCTTCCATTACATAAATGATGTCTTCAGCTGCAGAATTACTGATAGCTTCACGTAATGTTTCGAATTTTCCACCAGTACTGTTGACAATGAAATTGCCTAAATATTCGCTTACAGTGAATGTGGTTCCGTTTGCTGCATCATTATAGTTTTCATCACCTTCACGGACAACCATTACGCTGTAGTTTCCTTCTCCAACACTGTCCAATGTTATTTCAGCTGTAGTGTCAGCAATAGTGAAAGTTGAAAGCCTATTATTGAACAGAAGCTGGAATGTTCCGTTTTTACTTGCGCTGACTTTTAAAACAGGTGTACCTTTATCTGCATTCTTAAGGATAATGTCCTCTACGGTCAGATTTATGTAGACATTCGCCTTATTTACGATAAGCCTGTCTCTTATTGCTTCACCATAATAAACGTTGCCGTTTTTATCATAAATGACTTCATTTAATATAACGTCATAAGCGCCTTTTGGTAAAATACCGGTATTATATTCAAATATACCATCTGTAATTGCGACTTCAGCATCTTTATAGTTAACAAATCCAGGTAATATTAATTGAAGGTCCATGTTGAATTGAGGATCAAGTGTGCCTGTAATTGTTGTAGGAATGCCGTATTCTCCATCCGGTACGTATAATATCACATCATAGAAATCAAATGTGTTATTACTAAATTCTTGAACATCGCCTGCATTGTAAATGTTTGCATACTCGTAAGCGAAGTTAATTCCAAAGAAGGATTCTGCAAGTTTCAAGGTTTTGTTGTTGTAGATTGCTCCACCATTGCCTGTTGCGGTATTTGCAACTAATGTGGAATTATTCACAATCAGCATATTATTATTGTAAATGGCACCTCCGTCCTTTGCACTGAAACTTCCGCTAAATGATGAATTAGCTATGTTTGCTTCACCGTCATTGAAAATTGCACCACCATATCCGTTTGCAGTGTTATCTTCAAAAGTAGAGTTTAAGACTTCTAATGTTCCTTCATTATAAACAGCTCCGCCATTTATACCTTCATTTTCATTGAAAACTGTGTCTTTAATGGTTAATGAATTTTTGTTATATATTGCACCACCATTTCCGTTATTGATGTTTTCTGTGAAATTGGAAGCAACAATTTCTGCATTTCCATTGTTGTACACAACAGAATTTGTATTTATGACATTGCTTGAGAATTCAGCTCCGTCGATGAATAATTTTCCATTATTTAAAACAATAGCATTGTTAATGGAATTAAGTGAAAATACACCATCTGTTATATTTAAGGAACCGGAATTGTATATGATTGTATCGGTTTCAAAACCGGTGAAAGAACAGTTTTTAAGTGTTAAACTGCCGTAATTTTCAATTGATGCGTGATTTTTTATGCCTCCATCAACAAACTCAATGTTTTCAATTACAACATTACATCCTTCAGCCACTGTAAAGAACCAGTTTGTGCTGTTTCCATCGAAAACAACCATGCGGTCTCTGAAATTGGTAAGTGTGAAAGATTTGGTAATGTCAATTTCCATATTCTCATCAATATGATAATTTGCATTTGCATAAATAATACCATTATCTGTAACATTGCCAATAGCATCAGTTAAGTTTTCATATACCTCATCTGCGGATATGATGAAGTTTGGCACCCTCATTTCAAATGATGCGTCTTTAAAGATATATGTATTGAGGTCATGGTCATTCATTACACCTATAGTGTAGTTTCCGCCCATTACATCCTCGAAAGTGACATTAAATGTTTGGGAACCGTTATTGTAAATTGAGTATAATGGTATATGATCGAAGTACAATAAAACGATTGAATCGAAGGCATCAGTAGATGTACCGTTAACAGTTACTGTCTGGTTGATTTTATCCATTGACCAAGTTACTGTATCCTTAGCGTTAAATATACAAGCTTTCTTAACTATTTCATCAGCAGCATCACCAGCAAAGTAATTCATAGTTCTCTCATCATCTTCACCTTGGTAGTTGTCTAAAAATGTACATGCGTAAAATGAAGCTGATACGAACTGTTCAAGACCTTCTGAAATATAGATTGCTCCACCTTCAGATCTTGCAATATTGTTTATAAATGTAGTGTTATATGCAATGACATCTGCATCCTGATCTGAAGTAAGTGAACCGATATATATTACTCCACCATATTCAGCTTCGTTATTGTAGAAATTACAGTTCAGCAATGTTAAACTACCTGCATCCATTTCGATAACTCCACCATCACTGTTGGCATATCCGTTGATTACGGTAATGTTTTCAAGTGTAATGGTAGGCCCTTCTGTGGTATATATAATAGGAATAGGTGGAGCTGCCTCAATTATCTCTACTTCAGTATCATATGTTAAATACAGGAAGTCACTTTCATGTTGACAGTCAAAAATAACCTCTTCGCCTGCAAAAGCTCTGATTGTTATTTCTGCTTCTCCTTCAATATCAATACCGGCGTTTCCATCTTCGTAATAATAGGTTCCGCCTCTAACTGTAATGATTCCTCCCATTAATGAAGCCGCATCTATTGCTTCTTCCAGGGTTTCATAATATTCATAATCTGAATCTTCATCTTCTTGGTATATGAATGGATAATAATATTCATCATCATAGTCATCTTCATCCTCGCTGAGAATATTTACATTACTTGCGGACCTCATAATGGATAATGGAGCCATTTTGATATTGCTGGTTGAATAGTATAAATCATCACCTTCAAATACTGCATTGATTTCATAGTCTCCGTCATCCAAATCGGAAACGATTAAATCGTCTCTGCAGGATTGGGTTAGGGTTTTAACAATGTTTTTATTTGAATCTGTTATTGTGTAGGTGATATTTCCTACTGCATTTTCCGGAGCTGAAACACCGACAATAGCCTCATTTGGAGATGTGACTTTATTGGAGGCATTTAATGTGACTACCGGAATATTTTTAGTGACTTTCAAAGTAGCCCCAGTGGAATTTGATTTGTAGTTTACACGTTCCTGTGAAGTGACTTTGATTGTGTAGGTTCCAGGTTCAAATATTTCATCTATTTCAACAGCTCTGCTACCGTTAACATATTTATCAGTTTTGTAATCTCCAATTTCTATTGTATAGATTGATGGAACATTTGTTTTTATGTTTACAATAACAGTACCATTATCTTCTACTTCCACATCCTCTACAGATATGGTCGGATTGGCTTTATATACTTCAAAATTGACAGTGGAAGATGAAGGTGCGTAATCTTCATTATTGTAGGTAGCTACTAGGGCATATTTTCCTGCATCTAATTTCAATGATTCAAGTTCATCTTTTGTGTATCCTTTTCCATTCAATTGATAACTTATTCTACCTGAAGCAGTAGAAGGCAGTGTTTCAACGACTTTTAGGGTTTCACCATAGGTAATATTGTCAACAGAAACATTTAATTCAATGCCTATGCGGTTAACTTTGAAAGTAACACTTATGCTGTCCATCAAGTATGTATTATTGTTCATATCTACAATATTATTTAAAACAGCTGTATGTTTTCCATGATTCAATACACCTGCATTATAGGTAAATGCATTGTTTTTAATTTCTGCAGTGACATTTTCACCATCAACGGTTAAGTTTGCTAATGTGTAGATATTGACACCAGGATCTGCTGCACCTTTGATTATTGAGTCATTACCATATGAAACAGTTGACGCTTTTAAGTTAGCATCGCTAACTTCAAAAACAGTATCATGAGCCACAGTAAATCCGTTGCTGTAAATATGTCTGCTTTCTCCAGTGTTATTTATAAAAATACACTCTTCAATGAGTGCTATAACTTTAGGAGAGGTTGCAACAGCTCCAGTTGTTGCATGGTTATCTGTAAAGGAACTGCTATCTATAAACAATGTGAGTTTTTCATTATTAGGGTTTTTGATTAAAATTGCAGAACCCAACTTACCACTATTGTTATTGAATGTACAGCCTTCAATGAATGCATTTGAATTTCCATCAAGACATAAGACTCCTCCGTCGACATCTTTGTTGGCGTTGTTTTCAAAGTTGGATAATCCGATGTCAATTGTTACCTCGGTAGTGTTTGCATTGACATATATTACTCCACCTTCAAGCTGAGCTTTTTCTCCTAAACTATTTTTGATATTGTTTTTAACGAAATTAGATAGGCTTACAGATACATATCTTGAATTGTTTCCAACATATATTGCAGATCCTTTAACAGCAGTATTCTGTTCAAAATCACATGAATAGATTGCTGATTCAAATTGAGCTATGTTTTTAAAGTGAACTGCTCCTCCTTCACGTGCAGTGTTGTTTATGAATTTGGAATCTGTGATTGAAACATCATCATAACCCAATGATGTGACTGCTGCAGTACTTACTTTTAAAGGAGCGACATTGTTTATGAAATTACAGTTGTCAATTTCCAGTGATTCTCCGTCACTAAATATAGCTGCTCCACCATTTCCAGCAAATGATGTTTTTGTAATCTTATTGTCTGTAAAATTACATGAATCCAGTGAAAGATCTCCGTGATTGACTATAGCTCCATAATTTGTATTTCTGTTGTGAATTCCTCTGAATGCTATACCATAAATATAGACTTCAGCATTTTCGTTTACAATTATGAAATTCGCATCGCCGCCCTGAGCATCAAAGACCACAGTTTCCAATGCAATAATATCTAAAGTCTTATTGGATATTACTACTTTTGCGTCGTTATATGTGCCATTTTTAATATATATTGTATCTTCATCACCGGAATTGGCTACAGCTTCAGCTAAAGTATCATATTCCACATTTGTACTTACGACGAGGAAGTTGCTGTAGGTTTTAGAAATTGTAAATGTTGTGAAATTCATAGCAAGATAAAAGTTTTCATCAGCATCGCGCATAGCAACAACTGTATGATTTCCTAAATCAAGGCCTGGCAGCGGCATGCTTCCTTTACCGTTTACAACTTCAAGCTGATAATATTTATTTCCAACAAAAATAGTGTAATTGTAATCAAAATTAGAACTAACATTTAAAACAGGTGTTTCAGGTATTAAAACATCCTTTACATCAAGAGTTAATATTATTTTTGCTTTTTCAATCACTATTTTTGCATATGCTGCCTTAGCGCAAATAGAAATGGTCATTACTGTCTCCTTGAGTATACATTCCTTCCATAGCGAATTCGTGTGTTCCTCCGGACAATACTCCCATACTTATTTTAAATTGATTATCTTTAATGGTGAGCAAGTCTCCAAACAGATTTTCATCATCTCTAATTCCTGCTAAAACAGTATAATTATTATCTAAATTAGATCCCCACTCGAAAACGCCATCAAGAATATAATCCATACCATATGATCCATCTTTTTCATCTATTTTTAAATTCAAATCATATTCATTGAACTGCAAATTAATTTTCCTTGTGGTTGATTCTGAATATATGTTTCTGTAACCAGTAGTTGCATAATTGTAATCAAAAACACAGTTAGTTATATTTACAAGATCGTTAGAGCCGCTGGCTATATAAATAGCCCCTCCCAATTTTGCTCCATTTCCTATAAACTTAGTATCATGTACTTTAAGTTTGCTGGCATATATTGCTCCACCATTATTTGGGGCTTGATTACCGGTAAATTCTGAGTTGGTAACTGTTACATCTGAAGAAGAATCAGCATAGATAGCTCCTCCCCCGTGACCACCATAATAAATATTAGAAGTGAAAGTACAATCATCTATATTTACAACAGTATTACTTAAATCCATCATACCACTTGATTCGAAAGTATTGCCATTCAGTACCAGATTTGCATTTCGTGCAATAATTGTGCATCCAGGTAAATCTCCAAAAGGTCGAATATTTTTAAATTCACAATTTGAAATGGTACACTGCTGATTAGCATCGAAGATTAATGCATTACTTAACCGGCCTGCCATAGTTATATGTTCCATAGTGAGTTGGGAATTCGAATCAACATGCAATACATAATTTTTTTGAGAAATAGGTGAAAAAACAACAGGATTCAAAGAAGAATACTCTTTAGGCATAATTGTTACCTTTTTATTTGAAATTTTCACCATAAAGTTAGCAGAATCAGTGTAAGTTCCACCTTCTACAGTAATTACCCCGGATCCGCCACTAGGAATAGCATTTACAGCAGCACTTAAAGTTTCAAATACCTTATCACCATCTAAAACAAAATTAGGTTCCATAATAGAAAAAGTATTTCCTGAATACTCATATTTTGCTTCCCAATTTTTCATCATGTAAACTGTATAGGTTCCTTTCTCCAGATTAGAGAAAGTTGCCTCATCTCCATCATTACATGGTTTTCTATCATAATAATTACCACCTTTATATAAAACAGCATAATTCACATCATCGTTAACATCAGGAGTTATATGAACTGTTTTAGCAGGAGCATCCACTACAATATCAAGGGACCCGCTTCCTATAAAACGACAATTGTTAAAAGTATGAGATCCGCCATCTTTATCAAGAACATTGTTTCCATTTGGAGCAGTATTGCCCTCAAAATAACAGTTATTAAAGGTAGCTGAAGCATCATCTTCAGCACAGACTGCTCCACCTCCATTGTCTGCTTTATTGTTTGTGAACCGGCAATTATTAGCTATGAGTGAAGCATCGGATTCATCAAGAAAGATTGCTCCTCCCCAACCAAAACCTCCAGCAATGTTCTTACCGGCTTCATTGTTATCAAATATACAGTTGTTAAAGGTCACAGATCCATGTATGATCCTAATAGCACCACCATCACTAGCTAAAGATCCGTCCCCTCCATTTCTAAAGGTTATGTCATTGAAAGTGATATGTGCATCTTTATCATCTATCTTAAAAAACCAATATGTATTCTTTTGGCCGTCAAAAATAACTTCATCACCAGAATTATAAGGCTGGAATGTTATCCATACTCCATCACTAATTGTAATTTCCCGTTCAGCTGAATCGTAACCCCATGCTCTTGCTTTAAGATATATTGTTCCTCCATTATTATCACAGGCATCATCAACGGCATCATCCAAATCTCCGTACCATTTGCCCGCATAATAAAAGTTTGGGTTTTCTCCAAGCAAATCATCATCTGAAGCGGAAAGCACCTCTTCACCTGCATTAGAAGAAGCACCTGCCTTTACTTTCCCATCGGATATTTCATCCGAGTTATCATTTGCACTAATTTCAACATCACTGCCCGCTTCACTTTCAAGCGAAGTGGCATTGTCTTGTAAAGCAACGGAAACCGTTGCAATATCAGTATCGCTGATCTCCTCCAGCAACGTATCATTTGTATCAGCCGCAGAAATTGCACCGATACACATAATCATCACAAGAGACATTATCAGCAATATCCCTATCGTTTTTTTCTTCATTTTAAAATACCTCATCGTATATGCAATTAAAGAAAATATTAGAAATAATATTGATTGAGATGTCCAATATTTTCTTATTAATATTTTTTCTTTAATTGTTTTATAAAGATTATGATGATTAATGGGCAAAAACTACAAAATCAGTTATTATTTTCCAATATAACAGAACGTTAGTTCTTATTTTTCACTAACAGAACGTTCGTTTTCTATATCATTTAATAACTATAAAATATAAATTGTTCAATGTATGAATACAAAACAGTTAATTTTAGAAAATACTTTAAAATTAATGATAGAAAAACAAGACTCTCTCATTTCTATTAGAGAAATAAGTGCATCCTCCGGAATTGCAATTGGTGGAATATATCACTATTTTTCAAACAAAGAAGAGATATATAAAGAAATTACTGAAAGATACTATATAAACTATTACAAAATCAATATAGATGAACTCCGGAAGATAAAGGGAAATGCAAAAGAGAAACTCCACGACGTCATGGCTGAAATTTTTAAGCAAAAAGAAACCGGAATCAAGATTGAAACGATTGATGATGAAATAGACTACAGAATCATATTGGCGATTTTGACTGCAAATGGATTTGCTCATGAAAATTTTCAGGATTTATGCCAAATCCTCCTAAACGAATTGAAGGAATTATTCACAGAAATTATTAATGAAGGTCAAAAAAACAGGGAAATCCGACAAGACCTACCAACCGAAGACCTTGTAGAGTCATTAATTATCATGTACATGGGAATTGAATATAAATGGGAGCTGTATCTAATTGATGATATGATTTCAACCTTTGAAGATAATTTTAATTTGCAATGGGAAAAGATAAGATTCAGAGAATAATTAATTAACTATTAAAAACATTGTGTGGTTAGATGAACACTAAAGATTTGATTCTTGAAAAAACACTAAAATTAATATTAGATAAAGGCACAATCGACATTTCAATTAGTGAAATTCGAAATTGCACTGGGCTGACAACCGGAGGCATATATTATCATTTTTCAGATAAAAATGACATATTTGAAGCAATTATGCAAAAGTATATGGTGGATTATATTAAAATCGATTTTGATAAAATCCATCTTGAAGGTTCCACAAAGGACAGAATCCATGATGCATTGCTTTATATTTTACATCACTTCATAAACGGTAGGGAAATTGAAAGCATAAATGAAAAAATCAATTATAGAAGCGTATTTATGCTTTTAACCTCAACAGGATATGCCAATGATGATGTTAGAAGAGTAATTTCACAAACAGGAAATGATATTGGAATATTTTTAACCGACCTTGTCGAAGATGGTAAAATGCAAAATGAAATCAGAAAAGATTTTTCAAGTAAAAACATTGCCGAATCATTGTATATCATGTATATGGGAATTCAATGCGTTTGGTTAGATTTCCCAAGTGCGGATATTGATCTCATTTTTGAGAAAAACTTTGAAATGGCATGGCAGGCCATCGAATACCAGTGAAAAACTATTTTAAATTTAATAAAACAAGAAAAAAAATAATTAAAATTCATGACATATTAAGAGTAACCCACCTTCTGTTTAACAGGTTATTAATTAATTATTTGCCTAAATTACTACTTTTTCTGACAAATATTTAGATACAGAAAACTAAATATTATTTTCCATGTTAATGATTAACTGCTCCGTGCCGTCATTTAATTGCATAATCAAATCATTTAAATAATACTTAAACTGACTAATTACTTCTGCTTCTTCATTCCAATGAGTATTTTCATACTTCCTTACTTCCACCTATTTTTCATAGCCTACACCTACATCAAAGTATTTCGCTTGTATCTCTTCTTGCAACTGTTGGAGCTGATGATAACTAAAAAGTAAGTCATTAATTTTATAATCCAATAATTAAAACTGTGCCTTATCTCATGCCATCTTCATTGCCAAAAATGTATTCAATACACAATGTTCATAAGTATTAAGCCCATCATACGACTTTAAAAAAAGAAAATAATAACTATTTAACTTAAATAGTTATCAAATTTCAAGTAGATATTTTCTTCCAAATTAGCAAGTCTGGATTTGACTTTTAATTTTCTGAATAACAATTCCCGTATCCAGTCAATTAAAGAACATGCAACAAATATTCCCACACCAACAAGAATTATGCCAATAATCATGGAAATTGGATCCATATTTGCTAAAAATGCGAATTTTTTGGCCAAGACATACTTGTCAACTATCATATTATCATGTATCAGGTAAACACCGAAACAAACTGGAGCGAAGAATTTAATCATGGATATTGAAAATGATTTGGTAATTTTAATATTTTTAAAGACACAGAATAATGCAATACCACCTATAAAGTATAATGGAGACAAATAACAATTAAATGAATATAATCCAAATCCAGTTTCTATTAAACCTAAAGACTCCGAAATATATCTTATTGACCAAGATATTAAAGAACAAACAATTTGAACCACCCCACCCTAAAGAGGGTGGGGATTCCTGAATTTTTTTCACTTAATAATGGTTAATTTAAGTATTTTCAGGCTAATCCCCGTTGAACCAGCGGTTTAGAATATTAATTGCTGCGTTTATGTCTCTATCAAGTATTTTTCCGCATTTTGGACATTTCCAGTTGCGTGTTTTGACTTTTAACTCTTTGTTTATGTGTCCGCAGTGGTGGCATGTTCGGCTTGTGTTGTGTGGTTTTACGAATTGTACGCATCATGTTTTGCTCTCCTCCGATTAAGATCTTGATAGTAGAGTAGTTTTCTTCAAAGACTATGGTATCATATTTTTTGACTATGTTGTAGGTTAGTTTTTCAATGTAGTCATTTAATTGGTTTGTTCTTTTGTTGTACCATTTTTGTAGTCTTTTTTTGTAGTTTTTTTCCATCGTCTGCTCATGTTTCTGCATTTGGACATTACTCTGTTGATGTGTTTGATCATTTGGTTGTCATGGTCAACATCAAAGAATTCTTTTTGTCTTTCGCTTGTGACTAGCCATCCGTTTTTGTTGGAATTGATATCACATCCAATGTGCTCTCCGGTTAATGGTAATTGTTCTGGTGTATCAGTTTCAATGTTGAATGATGCATAGTGGTTTAATCCGTCATAATATACTGTGATGTTGTTGAATTTGGTGTCTGGACTGTTTAATAAATCCAGGTA
>NZ_OMWD01000048.1 GCF_900314695.1 uncultured Methanobrevibacter sp.
CCATACTACGACAGATGCGAAATGAAATTCGAAAGATGCAAACATGAAAGACCACAACTCATCGACCTCGGAAACAAAAAAATCCGATGCTTCAAATACGAAGAAGGTGCATAAAAATGGAACTAAAAGCAACAAACATCTCATTTAAATACCCATCTGCAAAAGAGTACCTATTAAAAGACGTTAACCTAGAGCTGGACAACAGCAAAATTATGGGATTGATTGGAGACAGCGGAAGCGGAAAGTCTACATTGTGCAAAATTCTATCAGGATATGTTACAAACTACGAAGGTTCTGTGACTTTTGATGGAAATTCCCTCCCTAAAAAAGGATTCAAACCAGTCCAATTAATATATCAACATCCTGAAAAAGTAATGAATCCAAAATGGAAAATGGAACAGGTATTAAAAGAATCATGGGATGTCTCAGATGATTTATTAAATGAATTCGGTATTCAAAAATCCTGGCTTACACGATACCCACAGGAACTATCCGGAGGAGAGCTACAAAGATTTTCTGTTCTAAGATCTTTAAATCCAAATACTAAATTTTTAATAGCAGATGAAATGACCACCATGCTTGATGCAATAACACAAGTGCAGATTTTAGATTCCGTGCTGAAAATAGTAAAACAAAGAAATATGGGATTTTTACTTGTAAGTCACGACATGGATTTGGTCGATACAATCTGTGATGACAAAATCTATCTAAAGGATTTAAACAAAATTTAATAATTTATTTTTTTATTGTGCAATCAACCACACCAATATTTAAATTTTAAAACGTATCTGTAAATTTGTTAGTTGGTAATTTGATTTTATGATTTTTTATCATGAAATTTTGAATATTTTTATTTTTTCGAAAATTTTTCCGAAAAATATATAAATTACCCCATTTTTTCAAATTTTTATTTTCATTAAATTCATTCTTTTTATAATCTAATGATATTTGAATTATTATTTTTCTAATTATCTGTAAAATTTTATTGGATTCTTGCATATTCTTTTGTATAGTTGTAAATTTAAAAATAGAAATCAATAAATTTATATTATTGGAGATGCTTAAATAATATTATGCAAACAATCAAAAAAACATCTCCAATTAATAATTTAGAATCCATCCAATATATATTTTGTGTTGAATGTGACAATACTGTTGAACGTGAACCTAGGAAAGAAATTGAAGACAATAGTGTTCAATTAGAGTTAATGAATCCTTTTTATGAGGTTAAACGTGAAAAACCAGCTAATATATCCTTTGATATGGATGAAAATGGTGTTTATTCTTATTCTGATCCTTTTTGTAAACATTGCCATTCTCATAAAGTTACAAAACACGGTTATAATTACAGGGATTTGATAACTGAAGATGGTGAACATTATATTGCTAAAGTTCAAAGATATTATTGTCCTGATTGTGGTAAATATTCTCAAACAGAATTTATTGGTCAATATGAAAATTATTGTAATTTTTCTAATGAAACTAAAGAACGATCAATTGGTGTTCGTGAAATAAGTTGGTATCCATTCCGTAAATTAAAAGAATTATATCAAATTTTTTGCGGAATCATAATCTCTCATGAAACAGTTCGAAAAGCTCAAATAATAACAAATGATTTGTATTATTTAAATCAAGAAATTAAACCATCTGGTTTTTATGGTTATGATGTTCAATGGGAACCATTAGATGATGGATTCCATTATAGACATTTATTATTTGATTTAATTAATAATGCATCAGTTGCAGAGTTATTGGCTCCCAATGAAGACCTTAAAACAACATATGATTTCATCAACAAATCAGTAAAACCAATCCACAGAAAAGCCATTGTAACAGATTTAAAGCTAGGATATGATGGTGTTATGAATAAACTTGGATTTAAACATCAACATTGCACATATCACTTAAGATTGGCTATAAATGAACGAATTAAGAAATTTTTAAAACAAAAAGATATAGAATTAAGAATTCACATCAAAAAAGAAAATGAAAAAATTTCAGAATACAAATTAAATAAGTTAATCAAAAAAGAAATTAATAAATTAGAAGATGAAATAAATATTTATAAACAATTATTATTTGAATTATTTGAACAACAAACTTATGATAAAGCAATAAGTTACGTTAACATGTTAAAAAATGAAATAAATAATTTTCCAGAAGTTTTAAAAAATTACTTAAAAAAAGATTTTTTCCCAGAATACAAAAAATTCATCTGGTTCCTTAAACCCGAATTTAAAGGAAAATTAACAAGAACTGACAATGATTCTGAAATGTACTTCCACGCAACACTACCCAAAGCTGAGAAAAAACGATACAGAACTGAAAACGGAGTATTTAATCAGATATACAACAGAAAAAATGGCTGGATGAAAAACATTAAATCCCAACTAACAAAATGACACAGCCTTTAAAACATAACACTACACATTTTAAAGATTTATTACAATAAATGTTTATTTAATTAATCCATAAAATATATTAATTAATACTTTTTTTGAAAAATTAATGAAAATGTAATACTTAAATTAGAAATATTTAAATAGTTAATAAATAATAAATTTTAATTAATTGTTATTAATTATAGTAATAAAAATTAACAAATAATTATGACAATTGCTTAACATTTAAATTTGGAGATATAGATAATGGATACAAAATACATTATTGGAATCATAGCTGTAATTTTAATAGCTGTAATCGCTGGAGCGGTCCTTTTCGGAGGATCATCCACACATAGAGCTGACGACGAACTCGTAGTTGCTGCTTACAGTCACGGAGGAGAACCGGAATCCGGTTTTGATCCAATACTTGGGTGGAACTACTTAGCAGAACCTTTAATACAATCAACATTATTAAAGATGACCCCAGACATGAACTATAAAAATGATTTGGCCACCAACTGGAGTGCCAATAGTAACTTTACAGAATATACCGTGAATATCAGAGATGGCGTCAAATTCACAGACAACACCACATTAGATGCTGAAGACGTAGCATTTACCTACAACATGGCAAAAAATAATGGAACAAGTGACTTGGACTTCGGCACATTTAACAATGCAACTGCAGTAAATAAAACTACTGTCAAATTCTATTTAAATGAATCTGATTCAACATTTGTTGACAAACTAGCATATTTAGGTATCGTACCATCTGATTCATACAACAACAACACTTACGGATCAAACCCTGTTGGTTCCGGACCATATAAATTCGTACAATGGGATAAAGGTCAACAAGTAATCTTAGAGAAAAACCCTGATTACTATGGAAAACAACCTGAATTTAAAAAATTAACAATCTTATTTGCTCAAAATGAAGCTGCATTCAATGCTGCTAAAAACCATGAAGTAGATGTTGCTGCAGTACCATTAGCATTCGCTAATGAAACAGTTGACGGATACAATATGACATTACTCGATACCATTGACGTGAGAGGAATATCCTTACCAGTTACAAACAACACTGGAGAAAAAATTGAAGATGCACCAGTAGGTAACAATGTAACTTCTGATTTAGCAGTCAGACAAGCATTAAACTATGGTATTAACAGAACAGCAATTGCTGAAGGAGCATTGAACGGAATTGGATACCCTAACTACGACGGTATTGCTCATCAATTACCATGGGCAAACAACGAATCAGCAATCAAAGACGGAAACATCTCAAAAGCTAAAGAACTCTTAAATGCCTCCGGATGGAAAGATACTAACGGCGATGGAATCGTTGAGAAAAACGGTACCAAAGCTTCACTTAACATATACTACTCAGCATCCGCACCTGAAAGACAAGCTATTGCTGTAATGATTGGTGAACAAGCAAAAGAATTCGGAATCGAAATCAATGCAACCGGTGCTGAATGGGATGAAATCTATAAACATGAATACAGTGACCTTGTCGTATGGGGATACGGTTCTACTGATCCTTCAACCTTGAAAGGTGAATACTACAGTGAAAGCTTTGTTGATGGTACTGGAAACCCAGGACACTACAACAGCAGTGTTGTTGACGGACACATCCAAAACGCAATGAAAATGGATCGTAACGCTTCATTTGCAGAATGGTCTGATGTATCATGGGACGGCAGTCATGGCACATCACCTAAAGGCGACGCAGCATGGTTGTGGGCCGGAGAAATTAAATACGGATACTTCGTAGATGATAGTTTAAACATATCTGAAGATACCGCTCTTATCCAACCTCACGGAGGAGATATCTTCTCAAACATCTATGACTGGACTCGTGTATCCTCAATAAACAAATAAAATTATCACCCAATGAGTTAAATTTTAATAATTTAACTCATCTCTTTTTCCCTTTTTATATAGGAGTTACATTATGATTAAACATGAAAAACTATTGAAATTTTTAGGAAAAAAACTTGTCAGATTCATTATCCTTCTTATTTTTGTCATTTTATTAAGCTTCATTCTCATCGATATGTCACCCATAAATCCTGTAAAAACATACATCAGCAATGTAATAATATCCCAAGAACAAATTGCCACATTGGAAGCATATTGGGGAGTAAACGAACCGATTACAACCAAGATGATAAATTGGCTTGGAAATATCATCCATGGAGATTTCGGAACATCACTGATTTTCAGAATTCCTGTCATAGATGTCATTAAGGAAAGATTTACAGCATCATTAGTATTGATGTTGACATCATGGATATTTTCAGGAATCTTAGGATTTTTATTAGGAATCGTTGCCGGGTTTAAAAAGGACACAATAATTGATAAGGCAATAAAAGTATACTGTTACACCTTACAATCCGCACCAGCATTTTGGATAGCTTTAGTCATGCTGATGATATTCAGCATTTATCTTGGATGGTTCCCAAGCGGATTGGGAGTTCCAATTGGAAGCTTAAGTGAAAACGTGACATTCTGGGAATGGTTAAACCGTTTGATACTGCCAATGGTGACCTTGAGTATTGTCGGAGTGGCTTCAATTACTTTATATACAAGAGATAAACTAATTGAGGTAATGAATAGCGACTACTTCTTATTTGCAAAAGCAAGAGGAGAAAGCGGATGGAACATTATAAAAAGACATGGGGTGAGAAATGTCTTACTTCCAGCAATCACATTACAGTTTTTAGGATTTTCTGAACTGTTTGGTGGAGCTGTTCTCGTAGAGCAAATATTCACATATCCTGGAATAGGTCAGGCTGCAGTATCGGCAGGTTTAAGAAGCGATGTGCCATTACTTTTAGGAATTGTTATTTTTAGCGCAATATTCGTTTACTGCGGCAATCTAATAGCAGACATTGTCTATAACTTCGTTGATCCAAGAATTAAAGAAGGTGAAGAAGATGGTTAATCCAAATAAAAAAAGCAAAAATCCACTATCAAGAATGAATTTAAGACAAAAGACATTATTGACCATCGGATTAACAGTTCTCATATTAGTTCTTGTGGTAATCTCAAGTTTATTCATCAATGCAGGAGACATCACCACAAATTTCCAGGCGATGAACAAGCCACCTAGCTTTGAACATTTATTCGGAACCGACTGGATGGGAAGAGACATGTTTACTCGTACAGTAAAAGGACTCGGCTTGAGTGTTCAAATCGGTGCAGGAGCATCAATATTGAGCAGCCTTATTGCTATTGCAATGGCATTGATGGGCAGCATAAACAAATATTTGGACTCACTCATGTCCTGGCTAATTGACCTTTTCTTATCAATTCCCCACATTCTTTTGATTATATTGATATCCATTGGACTTGGCGGAGGAGCATTCGGAGTTACAATAGGAGTGGCAGTTACACATTGGACATCACTTGCAAGAGTATTAAGAGCAGAAATCAAACAGATTCAAACTTCTGATTATGTTAAATTATCCGAAAGGTTTGGAAAATCAAAATTATGGATTGCAAGGAGGCATATCCTGCCATTAGTAGTAACACAAATCATTGTTGGAACAATATTGATTTTCCCACATGCAATCATGCACGAAGCAAGCGTAACATTCTTAGGATTTGGTCTGTCACCTCACGAACCGGCAATCGGTATCATATTATCCGAATCAATGAAATACCTTGCAACAGGAAACTGGTGGTTAGCTTTATTCCCAGGATTAGCATTGTTAATATTGGTTTTACTCTTTGATATTGCAGGAGAAAACATCAAAAAGATACTTGACCCAACAAGTGCAAACGAATAAGGTGATAACATGGAGAAGTTATTAGATGTAGAAAATGTTTCGATTTCATTTATCCAATACACACAAGGATTAAATCAAAGAGATTTAAAAGTTATCACCGATTTAACCCTGGACATATCCGAAGGTGAAATACTGGCAGTATTAGGTTCAAGCGGATCCGGAAAAAGCCTACTTGCACACGCAATATTCGGAATACTACCAGAAAATGCAAACCTAAACGGAAAAATAAAATACAAAGGAAAAGAACTAAGCCAAAAAGACAAAGAAGAAATAAGAGGAAAAGACATAGCACTAATACCA
>NZ_OMWD01000049.1 GCF_900314695.1 uncultured Methanobrevibacter sp.
ATATTTCCAAAACACATAAAAAGAACAATGAAAATAGAACAAGGACTTTTAAGAAGATTCATGCTAAAACTAAATCATTGGAACATAAAAAATAAAAAAGAAAAAAATCACACAAGTTTTTGAAAGTGCCGTAAAAAATATTATCATAAAATATTTAAAGTTAAAAAATTATCTTACGGAAATATAATGGCGATATTATGAAAAATATCATAGTTGTTGAATGCATATCCACTGGAAAAAATTTTATAGGAGACATAATCAACAGAGGTTATAATCCTGTTGTGTTGCATTTAAAAGATTCAGATACCGAAGATGGGAAGAAATTTGGAGAACATGTCAAAGAGGAATATAAGTTGATTCCTTATGAATTTGACATGATTTATGAAAAGGACACATTTGAGGAAACTCTTGAAGAAGTGAGGAAGTTCAATCCTCTTTTGATTGTTCCGGGCAATGAAAGGGGAGTTGTTTTAGCAGCAAAACTGACACATGAATTAGGCATTTTGGGCAATTCAATCGAAAACCTTGATGCAATGACATTGAAAAATAAAATGCACAACAGATTGGCTGAAAGGGGGCTTCGATCAATAAAAGGAAAAGTTGTTCATAATTTAGATGAAGCATTGGAATTTTATGACAGTGAAAACCTAGATGAAGTTGTTATTAAACCTACCTACAGTGCAGGTTCAGCAAGCGTGCGAATTTGTGAAAATAGAAATGAAATGATTAATTCAATCAACCAGTTATTTGAAAATGTCAATTATTACGGGGACGAAATATCTGAACTTTTAATTCAAGAGAGAATAAACGGTACAGAATACATTGTAAATACTGTAAGTCATAAAGGTATTCCTCGTGTCACTTTGGTCTGGAAATACAACAAAGTCAAAACATCAGAAGGAGCCATTGTCTATGATTCCTGTGAAACTGTAAATGACTTGAGTCTTGGTGAAGCAGAAATGGTGGAATATGCTTATAAAGTTGCCGATGCATTGGAAATTCAATACGGCCCTGTTCATGGAGAATATATGATTGATGAAAAAGGCCCTGTTTTAATTGAAGTCAATTGCCGCCCCTGTGGAGGAGGCATGTCTGCAGAGTTCCTAGACAGAATTTCTGGCCAGCACGAAACAGATAGCATTCTTGATTCCTACTTAAAACCAAAATGTTTCTATGATCAAATGTATAAGAGATACAAATTATATGCTCATGGTACCTTGAAATTCTTCATCACTCCGAAAAACATGAATGTTCGCTCATCCCCAATAGTTAACATTGAAAAAAAATTAAAGGCGTTCCATGAAAGTAGCCTGATAAATGCAACTTATCCGGACATGTTTTTCCATAAAACTGAAGATTTAAATACAGCTGCAGGATATGTCTTCTTGGTTAATGAAAATAAAGACAAAGTGAATCATGATTTAAACTTCTTAAGGGATGTTGAGAGAAATGCATTTTCATTAATTCTAAGTGATGATGCTAAATATCCCGAATTAAAAGATGATGAAACTTATTTAAATGAAATCATTCCTATGATTAAAAAAATTGAAAAACATGGTACAGGACTTTTTGTTACTGACCAATTTGCTGATGATGTTGACACATACCAGATTAGCCAGGAAAAAATCAAGGATTTAAAAGGTAACTTTGATTTTATAGTCATAAATCTCAACAAGAGCCTTATAGATAAAAATGAAGCTGAAAAGGTAAAAATTATCTTGGAAGCATTCCTAAAGGTTAAAAGCGGAGGATTCCTTTTCGTTCCGAAAAATACATATCAGTTAATGTCAAGCGGACGGAAAGGTATCGAAGCACTTATAAAAGTTTTAGATTATAATATAGAACTTCCCCCTTATCACATTAGTGATATGATAATCGCCTCAAAAGGCAGATGATTTCTCTTAAAAAAAAATGAACAGTGACTAAAATGCCATACGAAAGAAGATATAACCTACTGAATTCAAAGTTTAAAGAATTTTTCTTTCCAACACTGCTTGCTGCAATAGCCGGTAATTTTGCAATTCTAGCGGATGCATTTATAATCAGTGCCCTGTTAGGTCCAATGAACCTGTCAGTCATTCAAAGTATGGAACCATTAGTACAATTTATCAATATGGTTTACTGGCTGATTGGATTTGGAGGCACCATACTTGCCACTAGTGAAAAAGCAAATTTCAATGATAAAAAGGCCAATTATATATTTACCATTTCCCTTATTAGCATAATTGCAATCTCAGTGTTAATCATGGTATTGGGTCTGCTGTTTCCGGATGCTTTCCTTCAGATATTATGCAATTCCAGTCAATTAAAGCCATTGGTCTTTGAATATTTTAAATATTATCTTCTGGCAATACCTTTCATCTGCTTTTTCATTGTTTTAGCCTACTTTGCTAAAATCGATGATTTTGTCCAATTGCAGTTCCGGGCGTTTCTCATAGCCAATGTATTAAACGTGATATTTGACGTTGTATTTATACAATATTTCAATATGGGAATTGGAGGTGCAGCATGGGGTCTGGTATTGGGATATCTCATCGCAACAGTTTACCTTTGCACTTATTTCTTTAATTCTAAACGGACACTGAAATTGATTAAGATTGAATTTGACAAATCAATGAAATACATGGTTGACATATGCAAGACCGGATTTCCATCATCATCAATAGCTCTGTATCAGGCAATAAAACTAGCCATTATCAATTTCATAATCCTTGGAGTAATGGCAAATGTTGGTTTGGTTGCATTCAACATGTGCTGCAATACATCCTTGTTGGTGAGCATATTCATTTTTGGTACTTCACAATCACTTATGCCTATCGTAACGGTTTATTTCCAGGAAAAAGATTACAATGGTGTAGATTATGTAGCAAGAAAATCATTAAAAATCGTTGTTGCTTTTGGAATATTTTTCACAGCACTGTTTACGCTGTTTCCCCAAACAATATTAACAATATTCTCCGTAAGCGATCCTTCCCACATTCCTTCAGTGATGAATGCTGTTAGAATATTCTCATTATGTCTTTTGGCATATTCAATAAACTTTTTATATATATTCTACATTCAATCCATACAGAACATGAGATTGGCGAATATCCTCACACTGTTGAATGGATTGGTATTTCCTGTAATATTCGTATTCCTATTTTCCATCATCTGGAAAGAAAACGGAATATGGTTTGCATTTGTAGTTTCAGAAATAGCTACACTTCTCGTTATTTACTTATATTCCGTATATTTGAATAAAAAGACTCAGGGAGAATACTCAGGATTTTTCCTAAAGAAACGCCATAATGAAAACGAGAAGATGCTTGAGTATACTATTCATGCCAATGAAAATGATGCAGTATACCTATCCAAACAAGTTCGGGATTTTGTAATGGATGAAAAAACAGGTGAACTCGTTAGTTTAGCAATGAAAGAACTTCTTATTTATATTCTGGAAATAAATGATAAATTAGATTGGATTGATGTGATTGTTAGGGACAATGATAAGTCTACAATTATTTCCATAAAGCATTCTGGAATTGGATACAATCCACAGACAGATACTGAGTTAAATTCAAAACATATTGACAATCTAATAAGCATTTCAGATAACATTGACTATTCACAAATATTAGGATTAAACAATACTGTCATTACCATTAAAAAGTAGTGAGGTATATTTTTTTAAAACAGGAAAAAAATTAAATTTAAAATTATCCTCTTATAAGTTAACAATTAAAATAATATGGTTTGCATGTCAATGTAGCTATGTTCATTAACTTCCATTACAACATCACCCTCTTTAATATCACCAATCAGTAAGGGCAAATCCAGATTATGCAACTTCAGGTTCTTTTTGACCAGCTTCATGTTACTGTTGGCATAACAGTTATATCCCTACTGATTATGATATTATGATTATTGTTTCCAGATAGTTTCCTTGAGACATTATGTAATTCAAGTCACTTGAGACCATTGGTTTATGAATATTTCAAATATTATCTTTTGGCAATACCATTCATGTGTTATTTTATCGTTTTGACATACTTCGTTAAAACAGATAACTTCGTTCAATTACATTTTAAATGATTTCTTATAGCCAACATCTTGAATGTTGTATTTGATGTGATTTTAATAGAATGCTTCAACATGGGGATTTCCGGTGCGGCATTGGGTATGGCATTGGGATATCTCATAGCGGCAATATACACATCCACTTACTTTTTCAACCCCAAACGTACACTGATACTATTAAAAAGTAATTATATTTCAATAAATTAAAAAATTAAATGAAAGCGGATGACTTCTCATCCACCATTATTATTTTTTCAATCCAAATCATTGAGAACAGTTCCTTTGGTTTCAGGAAATACCCAAATCCAAATACCCACAAGCAGGGCAAACAATGCGGCAATTGCAATACCATAACTCAAATCAAAGTATGATGCAACAGTTGTTATGATTACAGGAGTTATGAATTGCGCTCCACGTGCAAGGTTGAAAACCGTTCCAACGGCAGTATTTCTGATTTTTGTCGGGAACAGTTCCGAGAACAATGATCCAAATCCTCCAAAGAATCCTGTTCCAAAACCGGTTAGGAACATGAATACATAAAGCAAATCATGGACATGCTCAATTTGATTCCAGAAAATTGTTATCATTGATATTCCCAACGCCATGATGAAACTGTATATTGTAAATGCAGGACGCCTTCCAAGCTTTTCAGCTACAAAACCGAAAGTAGTATAACCTGTGAAATCACCACATTGGATCAAAATAACTCCAAATGTTGTGCTAAGCAATGCTAAACCTCTTTCCTGTTCAAGATAAGTCGGCAACCATGAATAAGTGTACCAATATGCAGACATTCCGAATATGCACAATACCAATGATATCAGGAATATCTTTCTGTGCTCCCTGCTAATCAATTCCTTGAATTGCTTTAGAATGCTCCTGTTAACGTATTTGTCTTTGTTTTGAATCCAGACGTCGGATTCATCAAGATATTTTCTTATGAAAATTATTGTAATTGCAGGAATTATTGAAACGAGAAAAGTCATTCTCCAACCAATGATAGGAGTCACCAATCCACCAACCATTGAAGCCAAAATAACTCCAACTGGTGCACCTGACTGCATGAAAGCACCAAATTTGGCCCTTAATTCATCAGGAAATGTTTCATTAATGTAGGTCTGACCGGTAGCCCATTCTCCACCAACACCCAATCCAGTGATAAATCTGAATATTAAAAGAGAATAGAAGTCCCACGTAAAGGCACACAATAGTGTTCCAATCGAATATATGATTATAGTCCATTGCAATACCTTTTTACGCCCATATCGATCTCCCAGCGCTCCAAAGATTATTCCACCAAAACCAGTGGCAAATAATGACATACCCAAACACAATGAAAGCATTTCGGCTGAAAAGTGTAGGCTGGATTGAAGCTGTGATACTAAAAAAGTGGGCAATGTTGAAATCCTAGAATTTTTTTCACTTGAAATTTCACATCGATGTGATTTCTTGATGTAAAATTAGTATTTCTTTGATTAGCCAGATATATGT
>NZ_OMWD01000050.1 GCF_900314695.1 uncultured Methanobrevibacter sp.
AGACGATGGAAAAAACTACAAAAAAGACTACAAAAATGGTACAACAAAAGAACAAACCAATTAAATGACTACATTGAAAAACTAACCTACAACCTAGTTAAAAAATATGATACAATAGTCTTTGAAGAAAACTACTCTACTATCAAGATTTTAATCGGAGGAGAGCAAAACATGATATTTCCTTTATCGCGATTCATAAAAAGACTAAAAGACAAATTCCAACTCTACAAAAGCGAAGCAGATGGAGTACAATTCGTAAAAGCACACAACACAAGCAGAACATGCCACCACTGCGGACACATAAACAAAGAGTTAAAAGTCAAAACACGCAACTGGAAATGTCAAAAATGCGAAAAAATACGACACATAAACAAAGAGTTAAAAGTCAAAACACGCAACTGGAAATGTCAAAAATGCGGAAAAACACTTGATAGGGACACAAACGCAGCAATTAATATTCTAAACCGCTGGTTCAACGGGGATAGCCTGAAAAAATACTTAAATTAACCATATTGAGTGAAAAAAATTCAGGAATCCCCACCCTCTTTTAGGGTGGGGTGGTTCAATTGTTGCTAAAAAGAGATTTTTTGAAGTTCTGTGAAATCACGTATTTCTTGTTTTATATTATAATGTTGTAAGTTATACTTTTGTTTTATTTTTATTTTTGTAATTTTGTAAGTTATACTTTTGTTTTATTTTTATTTTTGTAATTTTGTAAGTTATACTTTTGTTTTATTTTTATTTTTGTAATTTTGTAAGTTATAACTGACAAATTTATATATGATTATAATCTAATATATTATTAAGATGTGATTGCATGATTAAAAGAGAAGATTATCTTAATGTTTTTTATAACTATTTGGACACGGATTTTATTAAAATTATTATTGGGTTGCGTAGATGTGGAAAAACAACATTTTTAAAAAGTATTATCGAGGAACTTAAGGGTTTAGGTATTGCTGATGAGAATATAATTTACATATCATTAGAAAATGTGAAATATAGACATATTAAGACATCAAAAGAATTGGATGAAGTTGTTTTAGATAAGGTTAAAGATATTGAGGGTAAGGTCTATTTATTGTTTGATGAAATTCAATTGGTTGATGAATGGGAAGAGTCAATTAATTCATATAGGGTTTCTTTTGATTGTGATATTTATGTTACTGGATCTAATTCAAAATTGTTCTCATCTGAACTTTCAACATTGGTCGCAGGAAGATATGTTCATATAAACATTTATCCTTTTTCATTTAAAGAAATTTTAAAGTATCATAATGAAATTAACAATATTAAAATGGATAAAACTAAGATATATGAATATTTCATGCAATACATAGAATATGGTGGAATGCCGTCATTGCTTTCTTTAAAAGATGAAGATGGTAAAATCAATGCACTTCTTGACATCTATGATTCTATCATTATTAGTGATATACTTTCAAGACATGAAATCAGAAGAATTGACACATTTAAAAGATTCGTTTATTATATTATGAATTCCATAGGGCAAACATTCTCTAAAAAAAGTATTGCAAATTTTTTAAAATCTGAAAGTAAAAGAACTTCAAGAGAAACTATCAATAATTATACAAACTTCATTGTTGAATCACTATTTTGCCATAGAGTGCTACGTGAAGACATAATTGGAAAAAAACTCTTATCTACAGATGAAAAATACTATTTAACGGATCATGGATTTCATCAGGTGTTGGTTGATGAAAATAATAAATGGTTACCTAGAATAATTGAAAACATTGTGTATATTGAACTTTTAAGACGTGGATATTCAGTTAAAGTGGGTTGGGTTAAAAATAAGGAAGTAGATTTCATAGCTAAAAATAAGAATAATAAAATTTATATTCAGGTTGCTTATCTTTTAGCTTCTGATGAAACAATAGAACGGGAATTTACACCATTATTAAACATTCCTGATAAATATGATGCATATGTATTTAGTATGGATGAATTTAACATGTCTAGAGATGGAATAAAACATATGAACATAATTGACTTTTTATTAGGTGATGAAATTTAAGAAAATGGTTATTTGGGACTTTCTATTATGAAACTAAGCTGTCTAAAAAGTAGTAGATAATTCATTTACTTTTTAATCATTTTTTGTTCGTATGATGTAGAACAAATTTCACTAAAAGTAGTAGATAATTTAAAGAGTGTTATGCCAACAGCAACATGAAGCTGGTTAAACGGAACCAGAAGTTGCATAATCCTGATTTGCCCTTGCTGATCGGTGAGATTGATGAGAGTGATGTTGTAAAAGAGGGTAATGAACCCAGCTATGTTGATTCACAACAAAGATTATTTTAAATTAATGCATTTGGACTGTTATATTTTTGTTCTTTAGCATTTGTGCAGTTGGGAATAGTTATAAAAGTATCTTTTTTTCTCACTGTTGTTCAATAACAGGCTAATTGTAAAATATTTAATATAAATTGTATAAATTATTAATTGACAACAAATTATGGAACAATTATCATGGAATTTGAAAATAAAAGTGGATTAATAACCTTGATTATACTTATTATGGCTTCTGCAGTTACATTAATCTCACAAAGTATTGTAACAACAAGTTTGCCTTATTATATGGATGATTTTGCAATATCTTCAGCAACTGCGCAATGGACATACTCAGTATTTCTATTGGTGCTTGGAGTAATGATTCCTCCAACTGCATATATTACAAAAAGATTTAAAATTAAAACAATATTGATAACATCACTCATTTTATTTATCATTGGATCACTGATTTGTTTTTTATCAACAAACTTTGAAATGTTAATTGTTGGAAGAATCCTGGAAGCTATGGGAACTGGTATTTTAATGCCAATAGGTCAAATATTAATCTTTAAAATAATGCCTGAGGAAAAATGGGGATTTTTCATGGGATTAATGGGATTTCTTGTTGGAATTGTGCCTGCAATGGGACCTACAATCGGAGGAATTATAATTGACTTATTTAATTGGAGAGTTATTTTTGAATTTTTAGCGATAATAACTGTAGTAATTCTAGTTTTATCAATACTCCTTGCAAACTTTGAACTTGAAACCCAAAATTATCCTTTGGATTTCTCATCATTGATATTGTCCATAATATTCTGTGTAGGGTTGATGATAGGATTTTCAAATATTGCAGAGTTTGGATTCAGCTTTATTCATGTGATTTTACCAATAATCATTGGAATATTGACATTAATAATATTTGTTAAACGTCAAAACAAAATTGAAAATCCTCTTGTTAACTTAATAGTACTGAAAAATAAGTATTTTGTATATGGGACTGTTTTTGCAGCATTACTATACTTTATGATGTGCGGAATCAATGTAATGGTACCGTTGTTTGTACAAAATGTTGCATATTACTCTCCAACGGAATCTGGACTCATATTGTTCCCTGCAGCAATAATCATGATTGTGTTCAATTTCATAAGCCCTATAATGGCCGATAAGATTGGAATAAAACCAGTTTTAATAGCCTCATCAATTGTGAATATTATCGGATTTGCTTGCATGATGACTTATAATATGAATTCCACATTTGAATATCTGTTGGCTACTCAGTTAATCAGGGGAATCGGCTGTGGGCTTGGTTTATCACCTGCCATTACATGGGCAATGAGTGTTGTTGCAGGTGATGTTGAGGATGCAACTGCAGTCAACAACACCACAAGGCAGGTCGTAGGAGCTATAGGATCATCAGTTACAGTTGTGATAATGCAGATATTGGCAAATGGAAAAATTACTCATAATCAGTTTTCCGTTAATTCATTTAGTATGACTTCATTAATGATGATAATAATAACTGTGGTCTTGTTAATAATAACAATACTGTTTATAAAAAATAAAAAGGACATTGTGGATTATTGACAGTGACTATATTATATTTCATTTATTGATTATTATATCCAATTTTGTTAGAGCATTTGATAAGCAATATTTGTTCGTAAATTAGGAAACAATTTAACTAAATGTAGTAGATAATTTGAAGTGTGTTACGCCAACGCCAACATGAAGCGGTTAAAAGGAACCAGAAGTTGCATAATCCTGATTCGCCGTTGCTGATTGGTGATGTTAATGATGGTGATCTTGTAATGGAAGTTAATGAACCTAGCTGCATTGACACACAACAAAAACTAATTTGAAAATTCCTTTATATTCGATAATGAAATATATATTTTAATTCTATTAGAATTAAATATTAAATCATTTTTTTTGCTGTTATAAAGCATAATAAAAAAGTAATGAAATGGGCCCGACGGGAATTGAACCCGCGACAACAAGGTTAAGAGCCAAGTGCTCTGCCAGACTGAGCTACGGGCCCCATTGAAAATTCATAAAAATAACAATAATATTTTACAATTTACCCTATTTAACTGTTTTGTTTTGTGCAGGTAATTCATTTAAATCAAACTCTCAAAAGTGTAAATCTAATTAAATTTTGAAAGTATTGTCATGGTCTATTCTCGCAGGTCTGGTGGCATGATTTCTTGTTGGCGTCTGCAGGTGTGACATTTTTTTGATGGAGAAAAATGGGTCTATTTGAATGAAGTCTTTTCCATACAATTTGCGTTGTACCGTATCATTTTATTTTGTATCCTAATGATATGATTGCGTCAAGATTATATCATTTTTGAGATCTTCCTTGATTATTTGATTTTTTTAAGGATTTCTTAATAAAAATCCAATCCAAAAATTTAATCACGGGGAAAGCAAATATAAAATTATATTTTTGTTTAAAAGTCAGCATGTAAAAATATTTTTTAAAATTAGGCACTTTCAATAACTTAAGTGATTTTTAGTAAATCGCATTGTCCTCATCCCAATACTTTAGTTTTAGATTGAATCTTTTTAAAATTCCTTTATCTG
>NZ_OMWD01000051.1 GCF_900314695.1 uncultured Methanobrevibacter sp.
ATTTCTTGTATATTTGCATTAGTTGAAAAACATAGTATTAATTAAAATAATAAGGTATGATAGAATTTACAGAAAAAGAGACTATGGCATTGTTATATGTCATTCATTACGTACAGGACAAAATCAAGTCTGATAATCTGAAAGAGGATGGTACATTCACCACACAAGAGGTCAGGGCGATTGAGAGAGTTAGAGTTAAGTTGGCAAAACTATTGGAAGAAATTGAATAACAGTATGAAAGAGTCTTTAAAAGATAAAATTGGAAATCTTGCTGCTTTTGAAATTTGGAATCAAGCAAGAAAAGACGGTAACACAAAAATGTTTGATTGGGCAATTTCTTGCCTTAACCATTACAAAAAAATTGCTGATGATGAATTAAAAGAAAAAGAATAAGTGTTTTTTCTACATAGTTTTAATTCTGATGGCGCAGGACATTAATTGTTTTGCGTCATTTTTATTTTTTTAACATAAAAATTTTGGTTATTTGGAATAAAATGATTACCTTGGCCATTGTCAGTGATTGGTCATGGATTGATAGATTACTGATTTTTTCATAAATTTTAAATATTAATAATTTGTTTAACAATAAAAGCCCCATCTGAGAAGACCGGGCTTTTTTTTATTATATTTTATTTTCTTATTAAAAATATTTTTTGTATATTTGTAAAAAATCTAATACTTTTTGAAATTTAAAAATATTTATTATAAAAAAAGAATTATGAAACATAAAATTTTGTGGCTAACATTGTGTTATAATGAAGAACAAATACTTCCTTGGTGTATTGATTATTGGAAAAGAATTGCTGATAAGGTTGTAGTTTTTGATAATTTCAGCACAGATTCAAGTATTGATATACTTTCAAAAGAAAAATTTATTGAAATTAAAAAATTCAAGACTGATGGACAAAATGATGTTATGCAGGCTTGGATAAAAAACAGTCAATGGCAGCAATATAAAGATGAATATGACTATATAATATGGACTGACACTGATGAACTTTTATATTCTGATGATTTGGATTCAATATTGGATGAAATGGATAAAGGAGGTTACAATGTGTTAGGATGCCCAATATATGCTTTATGCGAAGATTCAAAACCAAACTATGAGAATGGTAAACTACTACATCAATTATGCCATAAGTTTTACAGACAAAGAATGAATCACCAACCTCCGTATGAACACTTAGCAAAATTCTCTTTATTTAACCCCAAATTAATAACTGAAACTAATTTTAGCGTTGGGCAGCATATTGCAAATTTTAAACCTTCAATGAAGATGTTTGAAACTAACAAAGCATTTATTTTGCATGTTGATAAAGGCTTCGGGATAATGGAAAAATATAAAATAAGGCAAAAGATGAACAAACACCTGTCTGACATTAACAGAAAGTACGGTTTATGTATTGAATATGCAAATGACTTTGAAACCTTAAAAAAAGAATATGAAGATAACCAATCAAGGAGTTTTGATATAAATGTGTAGAGAAGAATTAATTAATTTTGACAAATACATCTTTAGTAAAGATGGATATATTATTAGCAAGCATTGGGGAAAGAAATTATCAGGGTGGACTGATGATGATGGTTATTTAGTAAGTTGTTTGACATTGAAAAATGGTAAAAAACAACCATATAGAGTTAATAGAGTTATTGCTTATTTATTTGTTCCAAAACCGGAGCATTTAAAATGTATTCCATATGAAGAACTTCAAGTTGGTCATAGCGATACAGATAGAAAGAATAACAACGTCAGTAATTTATATTGGTGTACTTCAAAAGAAAATAATAACAACCAAATAACAAAAGAAAAACAAATTGGAAGAGAACCTTGGAACAAAGGTTTAAAAAATTGTTTTACTGAGGATACGTTAAAAAAAATGTCTGAACACAGTAAAAGCAGACACCATTCAGAAGAAACAAAAAGAAAACAATCTATAGCAAGAAAAAAATATTGGGAAAATAAAAAAATTAATTAATTAAAATTTTCTTTTTTAAAATATTTTTTGTATATTTGCATTGTAGTTGAAATAATTGTGATAGGTGTATAAAATTCTCTTATAAATTATTTTAAGTAATTAGTTTATTTTTCTGTGGCATGTCCGGCTGTTATGCAGCGATGTTATTTCAACCGGACGTTTTTGTTTGAATTACTTTTAGTTTTCATGTTATATATAAAAAAATCGTCACTTGTCCATTAGGTAACATCAATTTTTTTGAATCCATTTTATTTGAGAACAGGTAAAGTTTTTTGATGATTTCTTTGCCTGTTTTTGTTTAAGGCCTTTATAAATATTTTTTCTATATAATTATTTTAAAACGAAATTCCCCTCTCAGACCTGTTGGAATGGAGGGGAATTGAATTATAATAGAGTTGTGCATCTTTTGCGAGTTCCGTATACTGTCCATAATGGTTTTGGCGCATGTAATTTTCCACCGGTTGAACATCCATCGCATCCACAACCTGTTGGATGATATAGTGGGAATGAATCGCAATGTGTGCGAAGATATTTTATCAAATAATCTTTTCTTGCTTCAATTTGTCTGCGAAGATGGTTCTCAAAGAAATTTGCTTCCTTAAGGTCAATTGCATCAGAATTATCTGAATGACCTTTTGTGACTGAAGTTTCATTTACATGGTACATCAACGAAGGCAATGCTTCATAAGCGATGCAGAAACCAAGATATGGGTATATTGCTTCGACCAATAGAGTTGAGTTTTCTTCTGACACCTGATTATTTTTTATTTGGTATAATAGTTCCTCATAAAACTTTTCCCCAATTATAGGTTCAACCCATATTGTTTCAGCAAGCTTGCAATAATTCTGAACTTCCTTTGTATTGAAGTTAAGAGGAATAACTGAAAATTCCTTTAGCCACTTATCATTGAATAATGTGTTAATCATACCTGTTATACTTTTTCCGATTTATTATTTCCGTCCTTTTGTTCTTCAACGTTTCCGGTTGATATATCATCGCTATTTTCCGTTGACTTTGTTTCTTGCGCATTGTCATTTTCATCACCAAAATCATTAAACTTCAATGGCTTCATTATAATTTCAGTATCAATGCCATTCATCTTAAGCAATTGATTGACTGTTTTAATAACGCATATTCTATTATAATTTCCTGTAAGTTTCTGATACAATTGATATGCTGTTTCAATCTTGTCAGCATCTGAACTAAAGCCACTATTGTTTGCATCAGGCATACCAATAAGCATTGGAGAAGGAATTTGATGTGCTGAAAGAATTCTGCTTATGCAGCGTTTATTTGATTCTGAATACTTGTCAGCGCTGCCCTTTCCGTCTGCAAAAGGTGTCCATTCTGCCGGTTTATCTTCCAAATTTGTACGGAATGTAATGGCAATCTGATTGGTATTGTTACTTCCTTGAAACATTGACTGAATATTATTGATGATTGCTTTCTTTTCATCATCAGTTTCAACCTCAGGGAGAGTTAAAATACCTGCCGTTGAAAAGCCATTTATAATATGTTTCAGGTCATAATTTATAAATTCAATTTCCGACTGAATTGATTTAATGGCTGCTGTATAATGAGGTGATGTGTAATAATTCTGCGTTGGAGAATAATCCCGGTATACATAAAGATATGGTCTTCCTCTTTCTATTACACTATCTTCTCTCATATCAAAAGCATCAATTTCAAATGGAGGGTTTTGGCCCAATGCAGTCCAATCGTTTGAAATCCAATATGAAGTAATCTGCCCATCTTCATCGAATGGAGACCACCTTACCTTTTCCAGAGGAATGTGATAAAAACTATAAGTCTTATTATCCTTATTTTTTATAATTTGAAGGGCATAGCTTCCATATAGCATATAATCCATCGCAAGATTCTTTACAATCATATCCCAAGTCTCATAATAGTTTGGAACAACATCACCTGAATCAAGCGCCATTGCATCATAATCTACACCATTTCCCAATATTGACTGAACTCCAAAATTAATTGCTGCTCTATGCGTTGGGGATTCAGAATACAGGTTAAGAAGTAGGTTTGGATAATCATTTTTCAAGCCCCATTTAACCCAACCCTGACTTGAGTTTCTTGTGATTGGAGCGCCCTCAATTTGTTTTTCCAAATTGGTTACAAATAGCCCGCCATTCTTAACCTTTGGCTTATTTTTGCTTCCTAATGGTCTGCTCATAATTTATTATAAATTTATTGATATTTATTATCTATAATAAAAAATGGAGATAAAATAATATCTCCACTTTATTTATTAATTTCCATTGATTTGAGCTTTCAGTGTATTAATTTCATTTTGTAGATTTTTAATAACATCCTGAAGTTTTATCATTGGCATTTCATATGGATATTCAGCTTCAGTATCATTGGTATCTGCATAATATATATCGCCATTCTGTCTTATCTCAAATGCATTATGCCTTCTGATATAGCCTCCGGTATTATGAGGATGACCATTTCCAACTGAGAATAAGGTACTTCCTGAATTATAATCAAACACTTCTAAATTTTCGCCATTTGATAAGTTATATGTACCAAATGCCGCTTCATCAGCATTTCTTGTTTCAACCATATATCCGGCGCCAACTGATGTATTACCACTTATTCTATTATAGCCATTTTCAAGGCCGCTTGGGTTATTGATGCTTACTGATGCTAATGCGCTGCCACTATATACAGGAACAGAGGTAATGCCACTTGCAATCTTGCTTTCAACATATGTCTTGACATCATATGCCCTTGCAAGGTTTGTAGTTGCACTTGTTGAATCACTGATTGTGTTATAACTTTGATTTGATGTCTTTATCCTGAA
>NZ_OMWD01000052.1 GCF_900314695.1 uncultured Methanobrevibacter sp.
GAAACGGGCCAGCCAGGAACAAAAATATAGGAATCAACCTAAAAACTGGTTTCGTATAGGCTGTTATATAGTCTCATCGGTTGGGAAAGTATTAATTAAGAAAATAGCAGATTTTACTACCTTAGAATATAAAAGTAAAGACTGCGAATGTGCCGAATCACATGATCTATTTTACCATGTAAAGATTTATAAAATCGAGAGATTGGGAAGATGAAAATATACAAGCATTATAATGATAAATTTCAGAACGTTTTATATTGTGGAGACTGCAAAAAATTTTTTAAAGAGATACCTGATGAATCAGTAGATTTAATAATAACTTCTCCACCATATTGTATGGGAAAAGCATATGAAGACCCCGCTGATGATATAGAAACATTCAAAAAACAACATATGGAAATTTTTCCTGATATTTATAGAATATTAAAACCAGGTGGAAGCGTTTGTTGGCAGGTTGGATATCATATTTCTGAGTCATGCATTATTCCACTAGATTTCATTGTCTATGATATTTTTACTAATTTGAGTAAAGATAAAATATTTCCGTTAATACTTAGAAATAGAATAATTTGGACTTTTGGCCATGGCTTAAACAGTGTTAAAAGATTTAGTGGAAGACATGAAACAATTTTGTGGTTTACAAAAGGTGATCAGAAAATTTTTAATTTAGATGCTGTTCGTATTCCTCAAAAATATCCTGGTAAAAAATCTTATCGTGGACCTCATAAAGGAGAGTTCAGTGGAAATCCACTTGGAAAAAATCCATCAGATGTTTGGGATATTCCCAATGTGAAGGCAAATCATATAGAAAAAACTAATCATCCCTGTCAGTATCCGATTGCATTACCACAACGTTTGATCAGAGCACTATCTGATGCTCAAGCAGTAGTTTTGGATCCTTTTATGGGATCAGGAACGACAGGCGCAGCTGCAGTGATAGAAAAAAGAAGATTTTTAGGGGCAGAACTGAATGAACAGTACTACAATATCGCATTTGAACGTGTATCAATGGCCATGGAAGGTACATTAAAAATTCGGGAGGATAAGCCGGCCATTAAGCCAAATTTAAATTCGGCAGTTGCCCAATTACCAAACGAATTTAAGATGGCGAGAGAGGGAAAATAGTATGCCTAATTCAGAAAATAACAATCAAAATTCATTGAATAATAAAGCGAATGTTGGTAAAGCAAAAATAAATAAGAAGTTTAAAAATAAAATCAAGAAACTATTTACTTTATCAGGATTTGACTACATTGAAACTGAAAATCATCATTTTAAAATAGGTTTACGAGTTGTTGAAATAGATTCGTTATATATTGATAAGAATATTTTGATTGTTTGTGAGGATACTAGCACTAGTAATGATATTAAATCTCATATTAGAAAAAAGCATGAGGCCTTTGACCAAATTGAAAAAAACAAACGTATATTTTTGGATTGGATTAAAAAGGAATTTTCTTACAATAAAATTGAACAGTATAACGAAAATCAGTATATAATCAAATACTTGTACTTTTCACAGAACGAGCTTAACTTAACAAAAGAAGATGAACAATTGTATCCTCTTATTCGATTTGTTGAACCACGATATTTAGAATATTTTAATCGGATGGCTCAATGTATTCACAAGTCAGTGAAATATGAAGTATATCGTTTTCTAAATATAACAAGTAATCAGATTGGTATCAACACTACAGAAAGTACACAGAAATGTATTTCAGCAACAATTATTAGTCCTAAAGAGTCAACTGGAATAAATAATGGGGTGAGAATTGTATCATTTATGATGTCTGCCGAAACCCTAATTAAAAATTCATATGTTTTGAGAAAAGATAATTGGGAAGACTCTATTACTCTGTATCAGCGTTTAATACAGAAAGAAAAAATCAAAGGAATAAGAAAGTTTTTAGCCACAAGACAAGAAGCTTTTTACAATAATATTATCGTGGCATTACCTTCAAATGTCTATTTCTTGGATAAAGAAGACCATCCAATTGATATAGATTCAATCGGAGGGTACGGCGTATGTAAAATGATGCTTCCAGATGAAATGAATAGCATTTGCATAATTGATGGACAGCACAGGGTATATGCACATTATGAGGGTGAAACAAATGATCCATATGAAAGTGATATTGCAAATTTACGAAAGAAACTACATCTACTAGTTACAGGATTAGTGTTTCCTAATGAAATGTCCGATATTCAAAAATCAAAAATTGAAAGTAGCATTTTTTTGGATATAAACACGAATGCAAAGCCTGTACCTCCAGATGTCCTTTTGCATATAAAAGGATTGAAAGATCCATTATCTGATATTGGACTTGCTCGTGCCGTAATTGAAAAACTAAATAAGGGTAAGGTTTTTCCACATATGTTCGAGCTTTCAGCACTGGATAATGGGAAAATAAAGATTGCATCAATTATTAAGTTTGCATTAAGATATTTGGTGACAATTGAACCTAAAGATAAAAAAAGTCTATTTGATTTTTGGGATGGAGATAAGAATAATTTAAAGCGATTAGATGACTCTGAATATCGCTCCTATATAGATTTTTGTGTAAAACATATTACTATATATTTTTCCGCACTTAAAGATAGTCATCAGCAGGAATGGAATAATCCGAATTCCAAACTGTTGTCAGTAATATCATTAAACGGTTTTATTATTGCGTATAATCGTTATATTGATCAAAAAAATGAATTGGGGAATTTTGATCTTTTTAACAATAGATTTAGACAATTGCATACTGATTTCTCAAGAGAATCTTTTCCTTATACATCTAGTCAATATAAGAAATTTTCAGATGAAATCTTAAAAGATGCATTATTAAATAGTAAGCGGTAAATCGTCAGTACCTGTCGAGCTCGGCAATCCTTGAGATAATAGAGTGATTGAGGAAAAAAATGGTCACTAACAATATTGAAATTGATATAAAGGTTAAATGCGTGGAAGAACAGATGACTTAGGCGAAACTGGCTGAGAAGGTTGGAACGCCGGCGTCCTATGTGAAATAGCTGATCAAGCGTGACGAAGGAGTAGTGAACAACACTTTCGTTAAGATACTGGAGGCTCTGGGATATGATATTGAACTTCATTATGTGAAGAGAAACACAAAAGAAGAGGCTTCATTATGAGTAATGGCAGAGGAAAGAAAAAAGAAGAACCCTGTGAAGAAAACTGTCAATCAAGAGGTTGTCTTTTCTGCGAAAGAAGTATTTTCTATGGTGGAAGATACAAGTCAGATTATTGCACAAGAGAATACTACTCGTTTATCAGCTATGGGACCGGCAGCAAGTGAAAGTGGAACACTTACTGATTCTGTGGAATTTTGGAGTTGGATGAACCGGAACTATGAGAAGAGCGGGCATTTTGCCTCTTCAGAAAGTATGCGATCTTATATGACTGGTACTCCTGGACAACAGAATTGGGCAAAAAAAAGTGGTTCAAGGGCCGAAAAAGACGGGGATGTGATTGCCGCTTCCATTATGATTTTTGCAAATGGACATTTGAACTTTCACCTTTCCGGTAGTTTGGAAGAATACAATGCTTTGGCACCAAACAACCTAATTATGTATAATGCTGCTATTTGGGGCCATGAAAACGGATATAAGTCTTTTCATCTCGGCGGTGGTGTTGGTTCAAAAGACGATACATTGCTAAGGTATAAAAAAACATTTTATAAAGGTGAAAGAAACCATTTCTTTATAAGGAAAAAGATTATCAGTCCAGAAAAGTATAATTATCTTGTTAATCTGAGGGGCATTGATAATAGTCAGTATTTCCCTCAATATAGAGTATGAGAGAGGTTATGGAGGAAATAGAATGAATGTACTGGTAACCGGTTCGGCTGGTTTTGTTGGCCGTAACCTTGTAGAGAATCTGAAAAACATCCGGGATGGGAAAAATCGGACAAGGCCGAATCTGTCCATCGGAGCCATCTACGAATACGATCGTAACAACACATTGGAAACTGGATCAGTTCTGCTCCGACTGTGATTTCGTTTTCAACCTGGCGGGAGTGAACCGTCCGCAGGATCCGAAAGAGTTCAAAGAAGGCAACTTTGGATTTGCCTCCACGCTGTTGGACACGCTGAAGAAGCACCATAATACCTGTCCCGTGATACTGTCATCCTCTCTGCAAGCTACTCTCGCCGGTCGCTTTGGCACCTCTGTGTATGGGCTTTCCAAGCGTGAGTTTATGTCTATCGCTTCCCAAACCTCGTGGGCAAGTGGGTACGCCCAAACTATAACTCTGCGGTCGGGATAACGTATAATACGTTTCGCAAATTCAATTGAATAAAAATAGACATAGTCTATTGCCATCGGTAAAATTAAGTTACCACACAAAATCCACCAAGGAGGCAATGACTATGTCC
>NZ_OMWD01000053.1 GCF_900314695.1 uncultured Methanobrevibacter sp.
GCACACGTTTACAAAATAAAGAAACAAGACTCAAAACATTAGTTTATAATATTGATCTTTCAACAAAAATTTAAAAAAGGATTTCAACAAGACCAAAAAGTGAATAAAACCAGGTCATAGAAATCAAAAACCCAGCCTGCCCAACTCATGGCAAAAATTCTGTAATGATGTTTGTTTAATTTAGTCTCTTCATTCATTAACATATTAACAACCCAATACCAATAGGATTTCTTGCAATAATCCTTTGTCGATAATGATAAAAATTTAGGAATTATCACTTATTCTAAACAGTTTTATACTAATTCACTGTTTAAAATATTTAATCCTTAAATTAAAGTCTATAAGCTGATATTAATAAACCTACCTATTCAAATCATTAAACTTATTACTTTATTAAAATATAAATCTAAATATCGAATAGGAGGAGAATTTATTATGAATAAAAAGATAGTTTTTGCTTTAGTAATAATGGGTTTGCTTGCAATCTCCGCTGCAAATGCTCAAAACTCATTGATTCTAAACAACAATAATGACGATTCAATGTATCAGGTCTCTTTATTGCAGGCTTTTATGCATGGAGAATATGATGGAGTAGTCAAAGTAGGAGATTTGAAAAAGCATGGAGACATTGGTCTTGGAACATTTGAAGGAGTAAACGGTGAGATGATAGTTCTGGACGGTGTTGTCTATCAGGCAGCTGCTGACGGAAGCATCAATGTCATGAAAGATGATGAAAAAATACCATTCGCTACAGTCACCAAATTCGATGAAGACGGAAATATAACCAACATAACCGCCAGCAACTTTGACGATTTGACCGGTCAATTAAATAAGACAATTGAAGAATACGGTACAAACAACATGTATATAATCAAAATCAAAGGTGACTTTTCAAACATTACAGTCAGAAGCGTTGAAAAACAGGAAAAACCATATAAGGAATTCACCGATGTTGCAGCAGTAGACCAAAAGGTATTCAACCATACTGATCAGACCGGAACACTTGTTGCAGTATACTTCCCAGAGTACATGAACGAATTGAACATGCACGGCTGGCATCTTCATTTCCTGTCTGATGACAAGACAAAAGGAGGTCACGTTTTAGGATTCAATGGCCTTAAAGGATCCGCTCAAATTGATGAAATCCATGAATTCAACATGATACTTCCAACAGATGATACATTTAAAACAATGAATTTCACCGAAGACATGTCCAATAAAATCAGCAGTGTAGAATAACTCTTTTGAGTTATTCTCATTTTTTATTTTCTATTTTTTAAAAAAATAACCTCATCCAATAAAAAAAAACAAACATTTAAATATAACCTGATACATTGTTAGATTATGACCATCATTACTAAAATTGAAATAAAGTGTTCCGTCTGTGGAAAAACAAGTCAACGAGCAGTTATGACCAGTACAAATTCATGGGGACGTCCTGATTTGGACTTGAGACCCGCACCAATGTATCGAGATACCATGAATGTTTGGCTTATGGAATGTCCTCACTGCGGATATGTTGCAAAAGGGCTTAACAATGAACTCAAAACAACTTCAGATATTCTTAAAAGCGAGGAATACCTAACCTGTGAAGGCAATGACTTCAAGTCCGATTTGTCCAAAAGATTCTATAGGCGTTATCTCATATCAAAAGCTGAAAAGGAATATAATTCTGAATTTTATTCTCTTCTTCATTGTGCCTGGGCATGTGACGATGCCGATGATGGGCTTGCAGTTGAAATGAGAAAACTGGCAGTGAATTTGGTTGACAAGGTTGACGACGAAAATGAAAACCTGAAACTAATAAAGGCTGATTTGCTTAGAAGATCACTACAGTTCGAAAGGCTGATTGAAGAGTATTCGGATTTTAAAAGCGATGATGAGCTTTCATATTCCATCATAAGGTTCCAGCTTGGACTTGCAGCTATGAAAGACAGCGACTGCTATACCATACAGGATGTCTTTAACGAATTTAATCCCGATGAATAATTAAAAAAAAAAGTTTAAGTTAATGGCTGTCATATGACTGCATTACAGCCATCATTTTCTTTTTCTCGGAGCCGGAAGCTCATCATACATTGCCTCAAAAAGTTCACTTAGAAATACCTTATTTTCCAGGTCATCAACCAGAATCATTTCCTTTGCACCTTCATAGGGAAGTTCCATACGGGCATCAGGCATCATTGACATTGCCGATTTTACAGGCTTGACAAGAAATCGGTCATCATAGATGCCTCCGATAATCTTTGCGCGATAATATATGATGTACTCACCCATCATTGCCCTATATGATATTTCATCCAAATCAGATAACTGCTCCAGCACATATTCCAGATATTGCTCACTTGACGGCATACTTACACCTCCATTTAAAATCATTTGTCAAATCAGATTATACATAGAAATCCAATTAGCAAGTTCAATAGTTAAATTCAAATAATTAGACATTAAATGCAATGCAACCTGAATCATACATCCAATAAATGATGTGATAAATTGAATTAAAGCTGCAATAACTAAAACCAATAAATCATTTGAAATGAATTTTGAATAGAATTTTAAATTAGAACCTGAAATGAATCCCATATAAATATCATTTTAAAACAACCACATATAACATTTTTTAATATGCAACTCCCTTGCTATTACTTTAATAGTCGCTACTTTATTTCAATAATGCTTTATTTGTAATTCTAACAGCACCGGCACTATGGATGCGAACTATTCTGTTATCATCATTTTGCGCTATCCATTCCAGTTTTTCAAGGTAAGGTGTTACACAATCAGGTTTTTGTTTTCCAATCACCCTAAACATTTCAGGTGCCTCTATCCTAACTTTCTGTCCGGAATCAAAAATCATTTCATAAAAAATATCCATTTTTTTACAAAAGAGCTCTGGAGCAGTTGAGGCTATGTTTTCACAAGCCCAGACAAATGCGTGCCTGACGTTTTCAGACTCATCCAACCTCATATCCATCAGTTTGTCTAGATGATGAATTATCAGATTCTTATCTGCCCTACCTATTCTTCCAATTGCATTGACTGATCTTTCCCTCAATTTTGAATCGTCACTGTCCATGTAGCTTACAATGTCAGCAACATATCCTTCAATTTTTTCAGGATACATCAGCCCCATCTCTCCCAAAAGCCATAATACCTTTGCCCTGACAGCATTTGAATAAGCATTATCCAGTTTGTCTGCGACATAATCAATATTTGCCTTCCAGCTATGTCTGTCCTTTGTCAAATCTCGCAATTCTTTTAGAATAACATTATCATCCATATTTAATTATTTTATGTTAATCACATTTAAAATGCATTTATGTTAATTTGTGAATTTGAGTAAGAATTTGTTAAAAAAAAGCGTGAAATGATACGACATTGCCAAAATTAAAAAAAAATAAGAAAATATTGGAAGATATAATCTCCCAAATCAAAAAAAGTCCAGTTCTAGAATGCAACCGGACTAACTTTATTGTTTTTATTGAAATCATTTAATGTGGACATTAATTTATCTAAACTCATTCCGCTTGAATCTTTTGACCATGCAACAACGATGAATTCCTCATCACCCACTTTAACTTTATTGTGCAAGAATTCTCCGGCTTCTTTAAGTCGGGGATGAATTGCACATTTAGTGGGTTAGTGTCTATATTTTTTTTATGTGGATGGGGTGGTGAGATTAGTTTTCAAATGCTCTCGGATAAATGCCATATAATATGTAGGTTTTTAATATGTAATATAGAAAGATGGGGGAAAAACTTCAATAAGTTAATTTTTTTCCTTTCTTTTTTAAGCACGGTTTCATAATAATATTCTAAAAAAAAAACAATCCTTTTAGTGATTATATTTTTTTAGTCACTAGGACGATGTTTTTTTTTAGGATTTTTTTTATAATTTTAATAAAATGTGAAAAAAAGATGTTGAATATGTGCGATAAAACTTTTATTTTAACGGATAAGGTTGAATTTGTTCCTGATGAAGAGATGGAAAAGGAATTATGGTTTAATA
>NZ_OMWD01000054.1 GCF_900314695.1 uncultured Methanobrevibacter sp.
AAGGCAGCATATGCAAAAATAGTGATTGAAAAAGCAAAAATAATATTAACTCTTGATGTAAAGGATGTTTTAATACCTGAAACACCTGTTTTAAATGTTCGTGCTAATTGGGATAACAATTACACTATTATAATCGGAAATAAAAATTATCGGCTTGAAGTTGTAAACGGTAAAGCTAGCATGCCACTGACCGGCCTTGATTTGGGCAATTATACAGTGGTTGGTATGCGTGACGGTGATGAAAACTATTATATGGTAATGAATTTCACCACATTTTCAATAAGCAAGACCTACAGCAACTTCCTTGTCGTAAGTACAAATGTGGAATATGACACCTTAAAAGAAGCTGTAGCCAATTCCAATAACGAGGATGTAATTTATATTAAAAACGGCACATATACAGAAACCGGAATAGTAATATCTGGTAAGGATCTCGATATCATCGCACTGGAAGGTGCGGTCTTTGATGCTCAGGGTCGTGACGCCAATTTCATAATTGTCAATGAAAACGCCGTAGCTGATATATCTGGCATAACATTCAGGGGACTTCACAACAGAAATACCAATTATGGAGCTATAGTCAATTACGGAGATCTTTCAGTGACTTCATGTAATTTCATAGACAATAAGATTACAAAGACCTCATTTGCTGGAAATGGCGGAGCAGCAATATATAATGCAGGACATTCATTGGATATTGACAGTTGTAATTTCATAAACAATGCCGCTCCTTTAAAAGTAAGTACTGCAGCAGTCACATCATTGAGTTATGAAGACGTTTCAATCATGCATTCCAAATTCATAAATAACTCTGCACGTGAAGGTGGAGCGCTGCACTTCAAAAACATAACCCAATTTGAAGAGGCAGTCGGTTTCTGTGATTTTGAACAGAACACTGCTGTTAAAGGGTCTGCAATATATGTGGGCAACAATTCCAAATATGTGGCTGTTTCCTTGTCCAATTTCACAAAAAACAATATCAAAAATAGTTTGGGAGAAAATGCACAGCTTGAAGGTGGAGTAATATATGTCAACGCCAATGGGGATGTAATCATTGATATTAGTCTGTCTGATTTTGAAGACAATTCCAACAGCAAGGTTGACGGCGGAGTCCTGTGCCTTGACGGATCTTCAAGAGCAAGCATCGCAGGCTGTACTTTTAACAACAACAGCGGTAAAGTGGGTTCAGTAATCCTAATCAAAAACCCTTATGATAAAAAGCTCACATTAACTGTCGATAACAGTGCATTTACAAATAACAATGCAACAACCGGAGCTATTGCAACCTCTCCTAGAGTTACAGCTTTCATTGACGAGTGTATTTTTGCAAATAATACTGGAGAAAACAGGCATATTCACAGCAACGGATTTACCGTAGTTCATGATTCCATTTTTGAGGTTAAGGATGCTAAATTAAAAGCAGCATCTGTTAAAAACGGTGAAAGATCAATAATCAACGGTACAGCAGATATCGGTACCAATGTCTATGCGGCAGCCAATTTGACAGTTGCCGGTGAAAACGCCCTTGTGGAGATTAAAAACAATGCATTCACATATGATGCAGGCATACTGGGCCACGGCAAATATTACGCTGTTTTAAACAGTATTTCAGATAACAATAACAATACATATCTGATGGAAAGCATAACAGAAGTCTTCAGGGTTAACAATGTCGGTTTTGATTTAAACGTTTCCGTTGACAATATTACATATGGCGAAACCCTTAAAGTCGTTGAAAATCTACCTCAGACTGTTACAGGCACAGTGGATTACCAACTGAATGGATGGTATTACACTAAAGAGGAAATCGAGTCATTGATATTGGATGCAGGAAAATACACACTTGTAGCTATCTATAATCATGAGGATTACTCATTCGCCTCATCCACTGTTAATTTTGAGGTATATAAGGCCAATCCTACCATAACTGTAGATGATGTGGAAGTAGAATATGGCGACAACATTATTCTAAAAATAGAATCAAATGTTCCGTCAATATATACAATAGAAATTGAAGATTACAAAACTGCCGTATTCGTTAATGGTAGTAGGTCTGTTAAAATAGAAAAGACATTTGAACCTGGTGATTACACAGTTAAAGTCACTTCACAGGAACGTGTAAACTACAAATCAAATTCCACTGAGGCCAATCTGAAAGTCAATGTAAATTCTCATGCATTGATGTTAAGTGTCTCTGATAAAACTGCCCATCCGGATGAGTCTCTAATCAAGGTTTCAGCTCTGGATAATGCTGCGGGAGATATCACATACACTGTTTCAGATTCAAATAAAAACATTGTTTACACCATGACCCAATCCTGCAGTGAGGATTTAACAATTTCAGGTTTGGACGCTGGAACCTATGAAATTAAAGCCGTACTTGAACGGAATGGCAGACCATTAATGACTTCAAATAATTTGAAATTGAATCTAAACAATGAAAATATTCGCATTTCTCCAGATGATAACAAACTGGGTGAGGACTATGGCGAAGGAAAATTCATTTTCCAATACGACGAGGATTCAGACTATGAATATTATGACACTCTGGAAGAAGCAATAGATGAGGTTGTAACATGGGGTGCAGGTATCATTACAGTTAGAGGAGGAATCTATTCCGGAGATGGATTCCGTGACATTGTGCTGGAAGGAGAACTTGAATTAACAATCAAGGCTTTTGAAGGCGAAGAGGTTATCTTTGACTGTGGAAATGAAGGTTACTTCCTACATTTAACATATGAAACTGAAGTGTATCCGATTGAAACACCTCCATTTATTGAAACAGAGCAGACTGAAGGTCCTACAGTTACACTTGATAAAATTACAGTAATTAGGGGATCTGCCATTAATGGTGGAGCTATTGATTTAGATGCAGGTACTTTAATCTTGGCCAATTGTACTTTCAGCAATAACAATGCTGCATGTGGCGGAGCCATATATATAGGTTCAAGTTCTGCAGAGAATGAAGCTACTGTCATGGTATATAACACTACATTTACAAACAATACTGCAAGTGAAGGTGGAGCAATATATATTGAGGGTGGCCTTTTACAAGACGTATCAGCAACATTCTACCTTTGTACATTTTTAGATAACTACCAGGGAGAAGAAGGAAACTATACTCTGAATTACTTTGGAGGTGCTGATGTTAATGAAATAACCAAACAATATTGTATCTTCAATGGTGTTGGTGAAATATACAGTGTTGTCATAGATAAAATCAACCAGACAGTCACTGTTAACGGTACCTCTCCTGATGTATTCGATTCAGTGGTTTTACTGTACTTTGACCAAGCGCCTTTATACTCAATTTACAATAACGG
>NZ_OMWD01000055.1 GCF_900314695.1 uncultured Methanobrevibacter sp.
CCAAGAGTTTATTCCATGTAAACCTGGAATTACCTATATTCTGATTAATTTTAATCATCATATCCTCATCCGGATACAACCTAACCTTCAAACCCTGATCAACACATTTCATAAAAAAACACTTAAAATTCCATTTTAGAGACAATTTTAAAATTAATTATAAACTAATTTAATATAATAAATAATATATAAAGAAATAGAGAGAGCATTTGAAAACTAATATCTTCAGATGCCTTTTTGTGAAATTCATCCCAACCTTAAAGAGGTCGGAGTATTCTTTCACTATTAAGATAAAATTTAATATGCATGAAAAACATAATACAAATAATTAAACGAAAGGAGGGAATTATTATGGCAAATGCTATTCTTGCAGCAGTATTATCCTTTTTAATTCCAGGATTAGGTCAGGCTTATGCTGGTGATATTAAAAAAGGTGCAATTTTCTTTATAATAGCTGTTGTATTGGCAATATTATCATTCTTTACAGCATTTTTATTATCAATTATATCATTAATATTTGCAATTTACGCCGCTTATGATGCATATAAGATGGTAGAGATTTAATTTAAATGTTTTAAACGGCGAATTATTTTAATTCCTGTTATTTTTCTTTTTTTTTAATCATAAATTTCTGTTTTAATTTTTTCGGGTGTTAATTTAAGGTAGCATTTCGTCATGGATTAGATTATTATTTAAATGATTAAATGCATAATATAGTTTAATTATGAGCCAACATGTAAACGACATACAGATGCATCCGGTAAAATCAACTATTATGCTAGGTATACCTATCATACTGCTCTTCTTTTTGGATTCACTATATTCGGTTGCCGATGTTTACTGGGTCAGTGGTTTGGGCACAGCTGCCATCATATGTATGGGATTTATTTCCAATATAATCTATGCAATTGATAATCTGGGAGAGGGAATCGGCAGGTCTTGCAATGTTCTAATTTCAAATGCATTTGGAGCAAATCAAATTGAAAAGACTGAAAAATATGCTGAACAAGGTCTGCTTTTAATTTTGCTTCTTTCCATCGTTATCCCGTTTGTTACTATCCCATTTGTTGAGCCAATTTGTGTCATGGCAGGCATTTCCGAGTATACTGACATGATATTTGCGTATCTCGCTCCATGTTTGTGTTTTGTCATAACAATCATGATAAACAATTTCTTTTGTGCCGTCTTAGCCAGTGAAGGTGATACTGCAAGGTCATCAATTATAGTTGCGGCAGGAAATATTTTGAATATCATTTTGGATCCGATATTGATTTTCTACTTTAAGATGGGAATGTTGGGAGCGGCCGTTTCAACAGTATTTGGTGGACTATTGTCCATCCTGCTTTTTGTCTACATATATTCAATTAAAAAGGATACTCTTGTGAAGGTTCACCTTAAGGGTTTCAGATTGGATTTGGGGATAATAAGGGAAATTATCGTATTGGCCATTCCTATCATCATAACCAGTGTCATTATAACAGCTTTGGGAATTGTCGTTACCTATTCGCTTCACCTGTATGCCTCACCAATCGCAGTCTCTGCATATATTATCCTCCTTAATGTTCAATCAACAGTATTCTCTCCAATTTAGGGCATAATGAAAGGATTGTGCATTGTAACAGGACATTTAAATGGTGCAAAAAGATTTATAGAACTTAGGTGGACAATTAGAAAAATATTTTCCATGTGCTTCGTGCTTGCTATAGCTATTTCAATTGCACTTGCAGTCTTCCACGGTCCAATAGTGGGCTTATTTTCATCTGAATACGTCATTTTGGAGGAAGTTAAAAATATGCTGCTGTTTACTATATTGTACATGATAACATTTCCAATAATTATGGGATGCAGTTATGTATTTTTAGGTCTTGAAAAAAGTACATATACTCTGATGTTTCTCATATTTAATTTAATAATCATGATAATTTCCATGATTTCATTTAACCACATTTTTGGCCTAAACAAATCTGGAATATTTTTGTCCATCATATTGAGCAATACTATTGAAGCTATTGTAATGATTGCTGTGCTTAAAAGAATGCTGGATTCCAAAATCGAAAACTCAGAGATTGAAAACCGGACCTCCATTTCTATTGGTGATTAAAACAATTAACTATTTTTGATAGTAATTTCTGATAATTTTATATTCTATTGTGTATAAACATAATAACGATTGCAATGAAAAGAATGACAAAAATTTTACTTGCCATATTGATTTTGCTTGTTGTTTTTGCTGGGGTAGTTACTTTTACACAGCAGGAAAAACAGCCTACTGCTGATAATCTCGATCAGTATGGAAAAATAATTGGAAACAATTCAAATGGAACAGTATATAAGATAATTGCTGGAAATCAACAGTCCAGCGATACTGCAATAATGATATTGGGAGTTCACAGTCTTGAAAGCGGCATTCACAATGCCACATATGAAGCAATAATGAACTTCACCAAAGACAACAGCCTTGACAAAAAGTACGTCATATACTTCATCCAGCTTAATTTCAAGGACAGCGGAATGAATACCAGTGATTATGATACAAACAGGCACATGGGTGAACTTCTTGCCAATGAATTTGTTGTTCCGGATATCGAGAATTATGATCCTTATGTCATCGTGGATGTCCATGAAATGGAAGACTATTGGGAATTGCAGAAATATGTTGGCGTTGTCGACAACAAATCATCCACAACAATGGATTATGCCAACAAAATCGGAGGTAACTTGAGCTATCCTGTATATCCTGTCACGACAGGTACCTCACCTGAATGGGTGACAATACCTCTTGCCAAAAAGAATCATAACGTAATCCTTTTTGAAACAGCTCAAAACGACACACAGCATGATAAGGGACTGACTGCAATTAATCTTGTAAGATGCATTGATTCCCTGCCTATTCAAAAATAATCTGATTCGTTGAACCACCCCATCCTATAGAGGATGGGGATTCCTGAATTTTTTTCACTTAATAATGGTTAATTTAAGTATTATTTCAGGCTAATCCCCGTTGAACCAGCGGTTTAGAATATTAATTGCTGCGTTTATATCCCTATCAAGTATTTTTTCGCATTTTTGACATTTCCAGTTGCGTG
>NZ_OMWD01000056.1 GCF_900314695.1 uncultured Methanobrevibacter sp.
CCCAATCCCCAATCCCCAATCCCCAATCCCCAATCCCCAATCCCCAATATTAATAAAATTCTAGAATTAATTTTTAAATAATTTTTAATTAATAATAAAAATTGAATTATTTAACAATATCTTTAATTTAATAAATATATTAAAGAAATGAGCCTTGAAGATGAAAACCATAAATGGGTCTATACCTACGGAGCAGGAAAAGCTGAAGGAAACCGTACTATGAGAAATCTCCTTGGAGGAAAAGGAGTTGGTCTACATGATATGTGCTCAATTGGAGTCCCAGTTCCACCAGGATTTACCATTACTACTGAAGTATGCACATATTATTATGATCATGATAAAACTTATCCTAAAAGATTAGATGGAGATATTCAAAATGGTATGAAATTCATTGAAGGAATTGTTGGTAAAAAATTCGGAGATGAATCTGATCCATTATTAGTCTCAGTCAGATCAGGTGCCAGAGTTTCAATGCCTGGTATGATGGATACTATTCTTAATCTTGGTCTCAATGATAAAACTGTTGTTGGTTTACATACTAAAACCGGAAATGAAAGATTTGCTTATGATTCATATAGAAGATTCATCCAAATGTTCGGAGATATTGTTATGGGTGTTGCTCATGCTGATTTCGAAAAAGTTTTACAAGGAGTTAAAACTAAAGTTGGAGTCAAACTTGATACTGAATTAACAACTGAAAATCTTAAAGAAGTTATTGATGGATATAAAAAATTAATTAATGAAAAAAAAGGACATGAATTCCCTCAAGATGTTCAAGAACAATTAAAACAAGCTATTCATGCTGTTTTTGGTTCATGGAACAACCCAAGAGCAATTACATATAGAAATCTTAATGATATTCCACACACTTGGGGTACTGCCGTTAACATTGTTGCAATGGTATTCGGTAATATGGGAGATACTTCAGCCACTGGAGTTGCTTTCACAAGAAATCCAGCAACTGGAGAAAAAGTTTTCTTTGGAGAATATTTAATTAATGCTCAAGGAGAAGATGTTGTCGCTGGTATAAGAACCCCACAACAAATTTCAAATGCAGGAAAAGCTGCTCAAGGTTCAACCTTACCATCTATGGAAGAAGCTATGCCAGAAATGTATAAACAACTTAATGAAGTTAGAGAAAAATTAGAAAAACATAACAAAGATATGCAAGATATTGAATTCACCATCCAAGAAGGAAAATTATATCTTTTACAATGCAGAAATGGTAAAAGAACTGCTAAAGCAGGAGTCAAAATTGCTGTCGATTTTTACAATGAAGGAATTATCGATAAAGATCAAGCTTTATTATTAGTTGACCCAGTTGGAATCAACCAACTTTTACATAGACAAATTGATCCTAAAGCTGAAAAGAAACTCCTTAGCAGAGGTTTAAATGCTTCACCAGGTGCTGCCTGTGGTACTATTGTTTTCACTGCTGAAGATGCTGAAAACAAATCTAAAGATGGTCCAGTTATTTTATTAAGAGAAGAAACATCACCTGATGATATTACTGGTATGCATGTTGCTAAAGGTGTTATCACATGTAGAGGAGGTATGACAAGTCATGCAGCTGTCGTTGCAAGAGGTATGGGAGCCCCATGTATTACTGGATGTGGTGAAATGGTTATCAATTTCGAAAAAAAAACTGTATCTTTTGGTAATAAAGATTTGAAAGAAGGAGATTGGATTTCAATGAGTGGAGATACTGGTGAAATCTATGAAGGTCAAGTTCCAACTATTGAACCACAAATTTCTGGAGATTTTGAAACTATCATGAAATGGGCTGATGAAACCAGAAGATTACATATTGAAGCCAATGCTGAAACCCCTAAAGATGCTCAACAAGCTAGAGATTTCGGTGCTGAAGGTATTGGTCTTGTAAGAACTGAACATATGTTCTTTGACCCAAAAAGAATTGTTTCAATTAGAAAAATGATCTTAGCTGATAATGATGCTGAGAAAAAAGCTGCTTTAGCTGAATTATTACCTTATCAAACTGGTGACTTCGAAGCTTTATTCAAAATTATGGATGGATATCCAGTTACTATTAGATTATTAGATCCTCCACTTCATGAATTCTTACCAAAAACTGATAAAGATATTCAAGAATTAGCTAAAGAAATCAATGTCTCAGAAGAATTAATCAGAAAAAGAATTGTTACTTTACATGAATTAAATCCTATGTTAGGTAACAGAGGTTGCAGATTATGTATTTCAAGACCCGAAATCACTGAAATGCAAGGAAGAGCTATTTTCACTGCTGCCATGAATGTTGCCAAACAAGGAGTCAAAGTATATCCTCAAATTATGATTCCTTTATCTGTTTCTAAAAAAGAATTACAAATCTTAAAAGAAATTCTTGACAAAGAAAAAGCTGCTTTAGAAAAAGAAAATAATTGTCAAATCCCATATGTCTTCGGTACTATGATTGAATTACCAAGAGCTTGTGTTAAAGCCGGTGAATTAGCTTCTTTGGCTCATTTCTTCTCTTTCGGTACTAACGATTTAACTCAAACTACTTTAGGTATTTCAAGAGATGACTTCTCTTTCAGAGATTGCTATAAAGAAAGAGGTATTTTTGATTCCGATCCATTTGCTGTTATTGATGAAGAAGGTGTTGGAGAACTCATCAAAATGGCTATTTGCAAAGGTAAAAAAGTTCAAAAAGAATTAAGATGTGGTATTTGTGGAGAACACGGAGGAGAACCAAAATCAATCAAATTCGCTGATGCTATTGGAATGGATTATGTTTCATGCTCACCTTTCAGAATTCCAATTGCTAGACTTGCTGCTGCCCAAGCCGCTGTTCAAAACAAAAAAAAATAAATATATAAAATATTAATTTAAAGAAGTTAAGTTTTATTTAAAAAAAACAATTAATCGGATTAAAAATAAATAATTTTGTTTTTTATTAATATTTATGATATATTACTTTATTATTTTTTAGTTATTAATTTTTTTTAATTTAATTAATTTAATTATTTTTTAATAATAAATAATTGTAATTTATTTAAATATTATTTGAAAATAATATGGGGATTGGGGATTGGGGATTGGGG
>NZ_OMWD01000057.1 GCF_900314695.1 uncultured Methanobrevibacter sp.
TTTGCTTATCTTCGGTTTAGTTGTTTTTGTTCCACCACTTTTAACAGGTTACTTGGAGAATGTATTTGGGCTTGTTATCGGAATACTATTTTCACTTGTCATTCCAGCTTTGGTAGTAGACGCTTTTTATGCGGCACTTTATGCCAAACAACATCCAGAAGAGATTGATGAGCTTTAGGAGAGAAAAATGGATATTAAATCAAAAAAATTAAGTCTTGTCCAAATCGTTGGCTTTGAAGCAAGTTTGCCTGAAGAATTTATTTTAGAAGAAATGTGTGCAGAAGTCTATACGTCTTGTCAAGAATTTATCGGAGATATGCTGGATGTGGTTTATTCAGACGGACCAGTTTATTTTAAATTCTACCCTTTATCAAGTAGCAAGAGTGATATTGAAATATTTACAACATTTGGCAATGCGATTAATCCAATAGGTAAAGAACCTCAACTATTATTTAAAGAAAATCTATTGATTGACAGCAAAGACTTTGCGCAGATTAGTGCAGAAGAGTTGGCTGATTATTATACTTATTTAGTTTCCAAATATCCGGAAGATGAACATGAACGTTTAGCGGTTTATCATGTTTTGTCGCTTTCTTCAGATGATGAGTTGATGGTTGATGTATACAGTGATTTGGAGGTAGACTAATGGAATATACTGTAGCTGAGGGAGTTACTGTTCAAGATGCTTTTCAAGCACAAAACGTCCTTAGGAAACGAAAGACTTTTCATATCACAGAATTAAAAGAAGAATTGGATGCTTTTTTAACTGCGGTAGAAACGGCTGGCGCACATCCATCAGGACCACTTGTTTATAGCTTAAACAACGTTCCAGAAGATGGTAATATGGATATTGAATTTTTCTTGCCTGTTGAAGAGGATTATATTGAGATTGAAGGAATGAGATTTTCATCTTATTTTGAAATTGATAATATTATTTTAACAGCAATTGACCGTGATTATGAGGAATTAACTAAAGAAGCATGTGCGCGATTATTGTGGACATTGGAACAAAATGACCGAGAATTGAACACTCCGTTTTATCATGTTTTACCAGATGATGGGACAGAAAAAGTCATTATTTTAGTTGGGTATGCGTATTAATTAAGTGGCACGCTTGTGCCCTTTTTATTTAAAGGTTTATTTTGGATAATTTTAGTAACAGAATAATGCTCTTGCTAAGAATTTGTATGACTCTAAATATAGTGGGTATATGATGGCAACAAGCCTGCCAACGCCAATCATGTTAACACTAAGGGAAAAGGGTAACGACTATTATACAGAGTTTGAAAAAGTTATGGATAGTGATACGGCGAAACGCTTAGGACAACTTTTTAAACTTTTACCAGATAATTTAACCAAGGATATTCTAAAATCGGATGGCTTCTGGGAAATTTTATCAAGTGTTGAAAAAAGTGGAGCTAAAGGAAGCAAGGCTGTCGATTTGGTTCTAGAAGGTTTATCTAAGTATGAAGGATTAGGTAAAAGTAGTAAGTATTTGTCTAAATTAGGCGAATTATCTGGAAAGGTTGCATCTCCTGTCAAAGAAGGCGTTAAGTGGGGAATTGAAAAAATTTCTGGTTTTACTTCTTTGGAGAAGGCTGTTACTACAGGTAAAAATTTTGTAGGTGATGCAAAATTCTTAGGAAAAGGTATCAAGATTTTAGGAAAAGTTGGAGCAGTTATGACCGTTGCAGATATTGGTTTTGAAGGAGTTTCCGGAGGAATCGAAGAATACTCTAAAACAAAAGATGTTGGAAAGGCGGTTAAACATGGAGCTTTAGATGCTGTTTCAAGTATAGGACCACTAGAAGGAGCAACATTAGGAGCTGCAGTAGGTAGTATAATTCCAATACCGGGATTTAGCCAAGCTGTTGGAGCAGGTGTTGGATTTGCTGTTGGAGCAGGAATCCAAGGAATTAAGATGATTGAACCAGATTTTTTTGATGATCCTGTAAAGGGAACGAAAAAAATTATTAATAAAACAGGTAAAGTCATAAAAAATGCTACAAATGTAGTATCTAAAACTTTTGAAGGGATAGGTAAAGCATTAGTACTAGGGTGAAGGTGGATGAAAAAATCGATATTTAACGCAAGTTTTGAAGAAAGTTTGAATTTAGAAGATGATGGATTTTTACAATACTATGAGAAGGAACAAAATGAAAAAACTAAAAAATTATCTCAAAAAAAATTTCCAACATTAATAACTAGTCTGACTAGTTTGGTATTGACACTTCTTTTTCCAATAGGCCTTAATTTTATACTAGTCGCAATTATTATGACTTTTAGGGATGATGCTGAAAATTTGACAATTCCAATATCTAAACATGAATTATTAACAGAAAAAGTATATTTATATTGCTTATTATTATGGTTGTTATTTGTGCTGATTGGGAAATTAATTAAGCGTTCATACCTTTTGCCATATCGACTTCATTTCCATACAATCACATATCTTATTTGGCTAATATTTGAAGTGGATTTGGCAGCTATTGAAATTACTTTGCCTACACTCACTGTGTGGGGAGTTTTGACTTTCTTTGTACTTCTTTTTCTGTTGTGGTATTGGATGATTAGAATGAAATATCATAACCTCAAAGAAAGGTTGTATACGGAAAAATCAGGAATTACCAAGAGGGATAAAATAGCTAAGGCATTGTCCATATATGGGGGGGCCTTTTTAGGGGTAGCATTGCTTATTAAGCAAGTTTTAATGCTTTTTATGGGGAATTTTTCAACGTCTTTAAAAGGACTAGGGTTATTATTCACATGGTTTATTTTAAATGTTGGCGTTCTTGCAATGTTAGCATTTATGGAAGTTCCATATTATTTATACGCTTATTACAAGTGGAAATACCCTGAAGAATACCGTGAATGGGAAGGCAAATCTCTTGAAGAATGGTATGGAAAGAAATATTTGAAAAAACACAAGGAGCTACTAGAACATGAATAAATCAAA
>NZ_OMWD01000058.1 GCF_900314695.1 uncultured Methanobrevibacter sp.
CCTGCTCTGGCGGTTGCAATTGCAGCTTCAAGTCCTGCAGCTGATGCTTCAATTATTTCTTCATGTAAGTTAATTTCATCTTGAGTATAATTTTCATCCATATTTCCACTAGCAAGTACTGTCACTGCTGTATCTGCTATGTATCCGTCAATCATGGCACCTAAATCCAATTTTACCATATCTCCAGCTTTGAATGCGGTCTTGTCTCCTGCTGGGGAGGTATAATGCGCGGCATATTCATTGATTGATACATTGCATGGAAAAGCAATTTCAGCTCCGGTTTTCAATATTTCACTTTCTACATATTCAACTAAGTCAATAACTAAAGTTCCATCTTTAATCATTTTTGAAGCTTCATCACGAATTTTAGAAGCCAGTTTTCCAGCCTTTATATAAGATTCTATCATAAATTTTTACCTTCTATTTAAATAATTAATTTTATATTTGATAAAGTTAATATAACTATATATTTATTTAATTGTATAAAATAATTGGAGGTTAAAAGATGGATATTCCTACAATACCTGATCAAATTTTTTATTTAATTATTTTGATTATTGTGGCTATTGTGCTTTTAATCATAGTATTCCAATGGAGAAAAGTTGCACAGTCTAAAAATTCTATTCAAATGCTTGAAAAAGAAATAGAGCTTAAAAAAATGTCTATGGTTGAAAAAGATATTGAATCCAAAAGATTAATGGACAATCCTATTCCATTACCACAAGACAAACAGGATAGCCTCTCAGCTATCAGACAATCCACTACTGATGTAAGAAGTGAAGTCGGATATTTGCATTCTGAAATTAATGAAAGGTTAGCCAGATTAGAAGCTCAAACTGAGCAAAAGAAATTAGAAAAAATGCTTAAAGAAATTGAAGCTAAAGAAGCTAAACTTGAGAAAATGGATAAATAGGCGATATTATGGAAGCTATTGAAGTTGTTGCTATAATAATTTTAATTATTGCTATTGTGATTTTGGTCTACTATTATTTACTCAATAGTCCTGAAGCTACTAAAAAATTACGCAGTTATGTTCCAACAACTGCTGATGCACATATGAATGAGGTATTGGGTAGTGACGATTCAGGATATGAGTTAACTAAAGTTGATGAGGAATCCGTTGAAAAAGACTCTAACTCTGTGGGTAAAAGGATTAAAGTCAAATTAAGTGATATTGACATGTCTAGTTTAAATACTGATTTATTTTCTAAAAAAATCGATTCATTTTTAGATGAAAAAAGCGATGAATTGATTAAGGATTGGTGTTTAGCTACTACTGATGATTTGGAAGAATTGGAATCTAAATTTAGCAAAACCACCGGTCAGGTCGATACTTTAGAAAAATCTTTCGATGAATTTAAAAAGTCATCCGAAGAGTTCCAAAAAGTCACTGAAGAAAAATTATCTGATTTGGATAAAAGAATTGAATCTTTAGAAAATAAATAATTTTATTTTCTTCGATTTTCTTCATTTTATAGAAAGATTTATATATTGTCAGTACTATAAATTATACATAGTTGTAACACTATTTTTATCTTATAGCAGGGTGGGGTAGTCTGGTGATCCCGCGGGGCTCATAACCCCGAGATCCCTAGTTCAAATCTAGGCCCTGCTACTTTTAATTAATATTTCATGGCAAGTTAAAGACAGCTGCTGGTTTATTTTTTAAACTAAGGAAACTCCGCCCATCAGTACAGAACTACGGCGTTGAAAAACGTATGCTGAGAAGCATGACTCTGGAGCAGAAACGACACGGCTTTTAATGGTAGACGATGATATTTATTTGAGGACATTAAAAGAAGCGGTGAAACGGCCATTCCGTAGGATGCAAGAGCAAAGGTGCCGATGACAACCTGTATGAGGCAAGGTAGCACGCTAAGATGAATGCTGTTAAACAGAAGGTGGGTTACTCTTAAGATGCCATAAATATTAATTAGTCTATTTTTTTTCACTGTTGTGCACTTTCAAAAGATTTAATATTAATTATTTTTATATAATATATTACTTGGGTGATTCATTATGATTTATTCTATTGAAGAAATTAAACAAATTGCTATCCCTATAGTTAGTGAATATGGTATTGCCAGATTAGGAATTTTTGGTTCATATGCTCGAGGAGAAGCTAATGAAGATAGTGATTTAGATTTTATAATGGATACTGATGGTTTAATTGGAATGATTCAATATAATGCTATAATTCGTAAATTAGAAGAGGAATTCGGATGTCATGTTGATATAATTACTACTGGATGTTCTGATAGGGAGTTTTTAACTAGAATCCAAAAAGAGGAGATTTTAATTTATCTAAATGATGCAAGAATACCATGACCTCTTCAAGGTCATGGATGAATTGCACTATTGGGTGTACTATCTTTTTTATTTATTATTTTGCGTTTTTTTTTTATTTTGTGTTTTTTGGTGACTTTTTTAGGTCATGAATTTTTGTTCAGTATACTTTTTTTATGGATTTTTGATAATTGCTTTGAGTATGAAAAATTGCTCTGAGTTCATTATTCGAATACTTTTCAAATGCTCTCTCTTATTTTTTATATAGGAGTAATTATAAATGAGATATTATTCAATTAAATGTGATTTTAATTGTTGTTTTAAAAAAGAGTAAATGTTTTTTCATTT
>NZ_OMWD01000059.1 GCF_900314695.1 uncultured Methanobrevibacter sp.
ACGCAGCAATTAATATTCTAAACCGCTGGTTCAACGGGGATAGCCTGATAAAATACTTAAATTAACCATTATTAAGTGAAAATAATTCAGGAATCCCCATCCTATAGAGGATGGGGTGGTTCAAATATCTGATTGCTCTGCAAGGCATATGTTGCACACGGCATTAGGTGTGTCGATGTTTGAATCTTTGACGGGGCAATAGAATTTTCCGTTTTTCTCTTCGACTTTTTGGGATCCTGGAAATGGTGTTCCAACCTTATGAATAGGCTCCTCCAGAATGAATGTGGTGTAGATTGAAGCCAAACAGCCCATAATTGGGGTTTTGCTTTGAGAATCCTGTGTTCCATTAATGTAATTGGATTTTAATGTTTCGATGGAATCTGCAATGTCTTTTTTGTCGATGATTTTTTGATAATCTTTTGAATCTGTCATTATGTCCTTTACGCGAAATATGAAAATCTCAACATAGGACTTTTCGCTGTCTTTTCTATAGCTTTCCTGAACATACTTGTTTTCCTCGATTATCTGTGCACTGGCAGACATCATGTCAAATACTGAAATCGTTGATGCGTATTTCTTCAGCATGTCACGAACCAGATTGCCTGTAATGTCTTCATGCTTTGAAATGATGTCAAGAAAGTCATCGCACATTTTAAGATATTCATCAACCATTATAATTTCTCCAATATTTAAAATCCAAATGAATAACCTGCATTTTTGCAGATGCAATATCGGCATAAAGAGTTTTCATCCTTGATGCTCATGATTCTTGTTTTGCATTTGTATTCTCCGTTTTCTAAAAAGACCTGATCTTTTGTGGGATTGTCTCCAACAGGATGCAATGGTCTTTTGCCCATAAGCGCCAGATAAAGTGAAATGTACTTTGTAAACTCTCTGGTTTCCTCATCCCCTCCAGCATAAGTGTCAAAATAAAAGTCAATGTCCTTTTTGATGTTTTCAACCACTCCATCTTTTATTTCATAGTCTTCAGTAATGTCGATTGCAAAAATCTCATCCCATGTTTCTGAATTGTATTTGGCGAGCTGTTTTGTTAGGGGATCTTTGTACCTGTCATCGGTAACCTTGTTTTTGAGGTATTCGATAGGATAGTCTTTTAGGTTTTCCCTGATTTCTTTAAGTAGTTCTGTAGCTTTCATAATTATGTATATTATTTTTTTAATATATCTGATTTTTCTATTTCATTATTCTTTCAACAATATGGTTGAATGCCTCTTTTGATTCCGGAACCAGAGGATATACGGGATAGACGTGGTTCATACCTTCTCCGACGTTAAGCTCGACATTGATATCATTATCCTTCAGCTTGTTGTAGAAGTTGGTTACATCGTGATAAATCTGTTCATGTGTCCCAACGAATATTGTTGTTTTTGGAAAATTGCTCACGTCTCCAAATAGGGGACTTACCTTGTAGTCCTTCAAGTCCAAATTGCCTGCCCATGCTCTGCCCATTTCACGAAGGCCTTCAACTCCGCTCATCGGGTCTTTTTCAACATCATCGTATTTTCCTGACATTGACACGTCAACCCATGGGGATATGAGAATCAGGTTTTCAGGTTGCGGCAAATCGTTGGCAGCCAGATATTGTGCAAATGCTGCAGAAAGTCCTCCTCCGGAAGAGTCTCCCATGATGGTTATGGGTTTGTCCAGTTCTAACAGATGCCTGTAGAGTTTTTCGAGAATATCATAGGTTTCATCATAGGTATGGTTTGGAGCAAGAGGATACAATGGAGCAAATACTGTTCCGCTGACCTTTTTTGCAAGCCTGTCACAAAAGGATATGTGTGGAATCATGATTTCGTTAACGTATGCTCCGCCATGAAGATAGATAACAATCTGGCTGCAGTCTTTGCTGCCTTTGAATATGAGCGTCTGGCAGCTGAACATGTCTTTGCTTTCGACTTTGGATTTGTATATTCTTTTTGGAATTTTAAATTCTTCATCTTCCTCCAAGGAACGCTTCTGCATATGTTCACGGGCAGCGTCTGCACTTTTGAGATATTCTGGATGTCTTTTCTCCAGTGCATATTCGACGATTTTTGACATTTTTGACATTTTTTTTCACCTTGATATAATTGGTATAGATTTTGTTTGTTTCCATTATTCTATTTTCCGATTAATTGCCATGCTGTATGATATTATAAATTTTAACAAAAAACAATGTTGGCATAAATTATTTCTTAATTTTCAACAATAACAATTATTAATTGAACTACCTCGACTTTGGAGAAGTCGAGGATTCTTACTTCACGGGCTGATACTCTCCCACGAGAGTAGGATTACCGTGCTATCCCCCCTGTTCCAGAGGTTCATTGTTTCATCAGTTA
>NZ_OMWD01000060.1 GCF_900314695.1 uncultured Methanobrevibacter sp.
CCATTGACAGTGAAATTGATATATACCGCTTCATATCCAATTATTCTATCCAATAACAAATCAGTTATCTTATGGTCTTCAATATATAGTGTTTCTCCTGTATACCCTCTTCCTTTTGCCGTACAACCTGATATTGTGCCATCTTCTTGCAATATAACATTTCTATTTTTCAGTTCAATATTCCATTTGGTTTTTTCTCCAAGTTTGTTTATTGTATAACCGGTGAAATCCATATGTTGTTTATCAAACCTTTCCAAATCATGGAATATACCTGTTTTTTCATTGAAATCAATTAGTTTAGCATCGCATACTTTTTCTGAGAAAAAAAATTTTTAATGGCACTATAAATTGGAATGTTTTTCATTAAACCCTTTATTTAAAGGCATTTCAGAACGATTTCAGTATCTCCGTTGTGGAAGGCCTTACTAATATATAATATACAAATGTATTTGATATAATAAAGTGTAAATCAGGTATTTATATATATTTAACGAAATATATTTGTTTATTTTAAAAATTGGATATATCTTTGCAATAGTGTTTATAATGGCACTATTAATGTGCCTATTTTTTGAATTAAAAAATTTAATATGAGGACATCTATTGCAGTTATTAAATTAGTATTGCGTACAAACAAAACGCTTGCTGATGGAACATTTCCAATAATGCTAAGAGTTAATTGGAAGGGTATGAAAGAGAAGAGTACCGGATATTCTTGTAGTGCCAAGTATTGGGATAAGGTTAATCAATGTGTGAAGAAGGGTTATCCTAATTTTGTAATGGTGAATTACGAATTGAAGAAGATGAAGGATGAAGCGATAAGAAAGAGGGATGCGTTTGTCGCTTCAGGCGAAACATATTCTCCTGCTATGATACTTTCAAATGATTATGAAAAGAATAATGAAAGTGGTGATTTAAAATATCTTATTGAGAAATATATTAGTGAAAAGGGTATTAAACCGAGGACAATTGAGCATTGGTGGGTTGTATATAAATCAATAAAGGAAATGACGGGCAGGGATATATTAATCAATGAGATTAACGAATCATTTTGCCGTCGTTATGCCAAATATTTAGAAAATGAAGGGAAGAAGGATTGTACAATAAGGGGTTACTTATCTAAAATTGCTGCTATATGTCATTATGCTATTGATGATGGTATAATAAGTTCTTATCCTTTTTCAAAATGGCGTTATAACAGGATATATCAAGAATCAAAAAGGGAATACTATGTTCATCAAAAGAGTTTAATGGTTTTGAAAGAGATATTTGTTAATGCATGTGTTACTTTTAATAAGAATGGTCTATGGCATTATAAGGATGGTGTGATTGAAGATTTGATGGATAGGAATTCTCGTCTATATGGTTTATTTTTATTTATTGGTGGTATAGTTTTTAAGGGGCTTGCTCCTATCGATATGTCTTATTTGAAAAAGAGTGATGTAAGCATAATAAGGATTGGTGACAAGGATTATTATAAAATTGATGGTGCGAGGGAAAAAACGGGAATGAAATTCAAGATAAGGATAGACAGGGAGGACATATTAAGTAAGATTTGTGTTGAGACGTTTTTAATGTTTCATACAGGTAATTATTTATTTCCAACAATGGATGGATTTATTGGAACATGTGCTTATAAAAGGATTAGCAACACATATATTAATCAAAGGCCGAATCTTAATTATTGGCTAAAGTTATGTAATGATGAAATAATAAAAAGGAATGTTGAAGGAGATAACATTCCGTTAATTGATATAGAATCTTGCAATTATTATGCTTACCGGCATACGTTTGTTATGGGAGAGGTGCAAAAGCCCAATTGTAACTTTATTGCGCTTGCTCAGATGATTGGAAAATCAGTTAATACTTTGTATCAGTACATTTCAGAACTAACTCATGACGAAGATTTGGTTTAAGGGATTACTTGTTTAGGGTAATCCCTTTCTTACATGTCAGATGATTCTTGGAGTAACCAAGTGAAGGTTATTTTCCCGCCGCCTACAGGGTTATATTTTTTTCCTGATTAACTTAACTTGATGCTTAAGACAAATGTGGTCAGGTCTGTTATAAACTGTATTTATAACCGTTCCAATTTTGATGTTTAAGGCAATTGATGCTTCCGGAATTGATTTATAAGTTCCAATTGGATTATCACATAGGTCATAGGCCATTATACTGATTTTTCTGTTTGGTGACGCATAATTTACATAATCTCTTGATGGTTTTAGTTCAATTCCCATATCTCTTATCTTCTGTCTTCCCTGCTCAACCACCTCATCCCATTTTTTCCAATTGATATGTTTTGGGCCTGTTGTTAAACAGATTGATGTAGAAGCGTTTTAAAGGCTTCTGAGGCGTTTTCTTCGTTAGGGTGGATAGTTGTTCCACCTTCTCTTTTTTAGACCTTTCTTGGGCTTCTTTTAAGAGTTGGTCAGCTTGTTTGCATAACTGTTGGTATTGCCTCTTTTTTTCATCCCTTTTCAGTTGGAGTTCCTTTTCTTTTTTTTCCTTTGTTTGTTGGAATAGTTGTTTCAATTGTTCCGGTGTTCTTAACTTACTCATCTCGTTCTCGTTTTAGTATAACTCCTGTTGGTTCATAAAAAAATTTATAAGTTGTTGAACCAATTCTTATGTACTTTAACGGTGTTCTCTTACCGTCATCATGTTCAAAATAAACCATTACTTTTTTGATGTTTTTTGTTTGTTAAGCCATAGTTGATAAGTTACGCTGCAACATGGCATTGGAGGTGGTTGGTTATTATTCTGTTGATGTTTCATGATATAAATAGTTTTTAATTTGAGAAAGTTCTGTTTTACATTTACAAATATACAAAAAATTTTTGAAATAAAAAAATAATTTATAAAAAAAATTGATATAAAACCGGATACTTTTCTTATATCTTTTCTTTTTAATTTCTTTTGTAATTCTTTTGAATTACAAAATTCATGTATATATTATTTTTTAATTATTTTTATTT
>NZ_OMWD01000061.1 GCF_900314695.1 uncultured Methanobrevibacter sp.
AAATTACACTGTAATTGCTACTTATATGGGAGATTCCAGATTTAATACAAATGTAACTTCATCTGACTTCACAATCAGCACTCCTGCAAAACCTGACATTAATATTACACTTCCAGATATTGTTCCTGGTGAAAGTTCCGTCGTTGATGTGGCTTTACCTGGTGATGCTGCTGGTACTGTATTTGTTTTAGTTGATGGTAAAGAGGTTTCAAGTGCTACTGTAACCAATGGTAGTGCTAAAGTGACTGTACCTGAATTAACTGCCGGTAATCATACTGTTGAAGTTAAATATTCCGGTGATAGTAAATATGCATCAATCAGCAAGACTTCTAGTGTGAATGTTTCTAAAGTGGATGTTCCTGCAAATAGTACATCTATTAAGATCACTCTTGCTGTTGGCTCTAAATCACCTGAATTCAATATAACTTTACCTAACGACGCTAAAGGCTATGTTGTTATAAGCATTAATGGTATAGATTACTTTGCTGTTGTTGAAAATGGTACTGCAATTGTTAATGTGCCAAGTTTAGCATATGGAAATTATAGTGTAAATGTCACCTACTCCGGTGATAATAAGTACAATTCCTTAATAAAGAACACTACTGCAAAGATTCCAAAACCTAAACTCACAGCTAAAAATATTAAAATAGGATATACAAATGCATATAAATACAAAGTACGTGTAACAATCGACGGTAAAGCTGTTGTTAAACAGTATGTGACTTTCAAATTCAACAAAAAGACATACAAACGTTTAACTAACTCCAAAGGTTATGCAACTCTCAAATTACCTAAGGTAAAACCTATGAAAACTAAATATACTATTACAATGGCTTATAAAGATATAAAATTATCTAAAAAGATTAAAGTCAATAGTATTATCGTTGCTAAAAACCTCAAAGTTAAAAAATCAGCCAAATACCTGAAAATCAAAGTAAAATTAAAAACAGTAGCTAAAAAAGTGCAAAAGGGTAAAAAAATAACTTTGAAATTCAACGGTAAAAAATATAAAGCAAAAACCAACAAAAAAGCTATAGCAACATTCAAAATCAAAAATAATGTTCTCAAAAAACTTAAAGTTGGCAAAAAATAAAAAATTACAGTTAAAAAATAGAGATTAACTTCTCTATTTTTCTTTTTCTTTTTTTAGGGTTTTGTCTGTAATTTTGATATATATTCTTTTTTTCTATTTTTAGTCTTGTAATGATTTTATTTTTCTATTAATACATTAATTACAAGATAATTGATGGTTGTTTGTTTTCATTGTAGTAACGTGGACAACTGGGTATGGGTTACTATTAACATGCCATGAATATTATTTTTTTTCTTTTAAGTGTTTTGTTGTGCTTAATTGCAATATGCAAGAGATTTACTAATCTTCGCATCAATTCAATTAGAAAAGAATTTTATATGGGTTTTATATATTTAATACTATGTTGGATTTTACAAAGGAAGAGCTAAGGAACTTAACCATTGCATTCGTTGTGCTTACATTTTGTTTTGGGATAGCAACTGCCGGGTTGAATGCTCATGGAATCATTTCAATCTTACCTATTGTTGTAGTTAGTGTAGTGATAGGGTCTCTATTGCATGAGCTTGGACATAAATTTGTGGCAATGAAATATGGTTGTCAGGCTGAATTTAAATTGTGGCCTCTGGGATTATTGATTGCTGTCATCACATCATTTTTTGGATTCGTATTTGCATCGCCAGGTTCACTTTATATTGGTCCGGAAAATCTCTCTGATGAGATTAATGGTAAGATTTCAATTGCAGGACCAATGGCCAATATGGTACTTGCATTAATATTTTTAGCAATTGCTGCTTTAATATATCCTTTAAAAATCCATTCAAATATTTTTCATTTAATATATTTAATCAGTACAGTCGGATTTTCTGTCAATTGCTTTTTGGCTACTTTTAATTTGTTTCCTATTTACAGTCTTGATGGGACTAAAGTTTTAAAGTGGAATGTTGGAATTTGGATTGCTGCAATTGCCATTGCCGGAATTATGATGTTTGTTTCTATTGCAATTGGTGCTGAAAATGCGGTTCAATTGATTATGGGCGTATAAATTATCTTTGTAGTATCTATTTAATTGATTCAACATAGTTGTCAATTATCTCAAATAATTCTTCGGGAGTTGTTGTTTTAAATAGTTTCGGTTTGATTTCCACACTTCTATACTGATTTTTTAAATAATATGCTGCGTGAACTCTCATTTTGGAAATGGCAACTTTTTCAGGTTTATATTTAAAAAGCAGTTCGGTATGTTTTTTAAGCATTTCCATTTTTTCTTCAAGTGTTGCTTTTTGAGGAAGTGTTCCGTCTTCAAGGTACTCCACGCACTGCTTTATAATCCATGGATTTCCAAGGGTTCCTCTTCCAATCATTACTGCATCGCAACCTGTTTCATCAATCATTTCTTTAGCATCAAAACAGTTTCTTACATCTCCATTACCAATCACAGGTATTGAAACTAATTCTTTAACGTCTCGAATAATTGACCAGTCAGCATCAATTCCGTATGTATCAAACTTTGTTCTTGGATGTACAGTTATGGCTGATGCACCTGCATCTTCGGCAATTTCGGC